>RFFY01000089.1 GCA_003697065.1 Actinomyces sp.
GGCGGCCTCGCGGGCGGCGTCGACGGCCCGGTCGACCTCGGCCACCGAGGCCAGGGTGACGGTGGCGGTCTGTTGCCCGGTGGCGGGATCGAAGACGGGGCTGGTGCGGCCCGACGAGCCGGGGATGCTCTCGCCGGCGATGAGATGACCGATGGTCCGCATGGCGTCTACCTCACTGGTGGCGGATGGTCTCGGGAAGGGCTGGTGGGGTCGGGATCAGTCGGCGTCGACGGCGGCGATGGCGTCGCACAGGCGGTCGACTCCCTCGTCGAGGTCGGCGTCGCTGACGTCGAGCATGGGGGCGATGCGGATGACATTGCCATACAGACCGCCCTTACCGACGAGCAGGTGACGGTCGCGGCACGCCTCCATGAGCGCCGCGGTCCGGGCCCGATCGGGTTCGAGCCCCCCGGGGTGGACGATCTCGATGGCCTGCATCAGGCCCCGCCCCCGGCGCTCGGCGATCCAGTCGGTCCTGGCCACGACGGGGTCGAGGCGCTCGGCGAGACGCCGACCCTGGCGGGCGGCGTTGGCCTGGAGGTCGTCGCGCAGCACGGCCCGGATGGTGGCGAGACCGGCGGCGCACGACAGGGGGTTGCCCCCGAAGGTGGAGAAGGAGAGCACGTCGAGGCAGTTCATCACCTCGGCCCGTCCCACCACTCCGGCCAGGGCGGTGCCGTTGCCGACCCCCTTGGCGAAGGTGAGCAGGTCGGGGACGACGCCGTGGGCCTCGTAGCCCCAGAAGTGGTCGCCGGTGCGCCCCCAGCCGGTCTGGACCTCGTCACTGATGAAGAGGATGTCGTGGGCGTCGAGGACCTTCTTCATGGCCCCGAAGAAGCCGTCGGGCGGGGTGGCGAACCCGCCCACCCCCTGGATGGGTTCGGCGATCATGGCCGCCACGTCGCCGGCGGTCGTCATGTCGATGACCTGCACCAGGTCGTCGACGCAGGCCCGCGTGTAGGCCTCGTCGTCGAGGTCGCGGAAGGGGCTGCGGAGGCGGTAGCCGCCGTGGACCCAGCTCACGGCGAGTCCCGAGTGCGAGGTGGCCGACCAGCCCCGCTGGGCGGTGACGGCCTGAGCGGTCGGGGACCGGCCGTGGTAGCTGTTGCGCAGAGCGAGGATCTGGTTCGAGCGCCGGTACACGGTGGCGAGCATGATCGCCGTGTCGTTGGCCTCGGTGCCCGAGGTGGTGAAGAAGACCCGGGCGTCGGGGATGCCGGAGAGGTCGGCGATGAGTTCGGCGAGCTCGACGTGGGGTTCGGAGAAGTACAGGGTCGAGGTGTGCAGGACCTTGCCCGCCTGCTCGCGGAGAGCGGCGACCACGTCGGGGTGGGAGTGGCCGATCATGGTGGTGAGTACACCGCCGAAGAAGTCGAGGTGGCGTTCCCCCTCGAGGTCCCACACCCAGCTTCCCTCGCCCCGTTCGATCCCGATCGGGTGCTCGTAGTACTGGCCGAGCCAGTCGGGGGTGACGGCGGCGTAGCGGGCCTTCAGTTCGTCGTGGCGTCCCATCGGCGCCATCGTCGACCTCGGCGTTTGTCTTGACAAGAGGATCTTTGTTCCGAACACTGCGCGGGTGCGTCCCGCTCCCCCGCTCTCGACCCCGGCCGACCGTCCCGCCGCCCTGGCGCAGATCCTGGAGGCGGCGCCCGGACGCTCCGGACGCGACATCGCCGCCACCATCGCCCGCCTGGTGCGCACCGGGGCCCTGCCCGACGGGACCCGCCTGCCGACGGTGCGCGCCCTGGCCGCCGCCGTGGGCACGAGCGTGGCCCAGGTCTCCGCCGCCTGGCGCCTCCTGGCCGAACACGGCCTCATCCGCACCCACCGGCGCCGGGGCACCGTCGTGGTCGCCCGCGACGACACCCCCTCGGGACGCTTCTGGCGGGTTCCCGTCGGGCCCGGCGGCTTCCGTCTGGACCTCTCCACCGGCACCCCC
>RFFY01000090.1 GCA_003697065.1 Actinomyces sp.
CCTGCGGCGCTATCTCGCCCACCTCGCCGGCGCCGGCTACGCCCGGCGGACCATCGCCCGCAAGGCCTCGGTGCTGCGCCGCTACTTCGACTGGGCCCGCCGCCGGGGCCTGTCCCCCGGCGATCCCACCGTCGGGCTTCACGCCCCCCGGGGCGAGTCGCGTCTGCCCCGCATCCTGCAGGCGGCGGAACTCGAGGTACTCCTCGACGGGGGCCGACGGGCGGCCGCCGGTGACGATGCCGTCGAACTCCGCGACCGGGCCGTGGTCGAGCTGCTCTACGGGTGCGGCCTGCGTGTCAGCGAGCTGTGCGGCCTCACCCTCGACCGGGTCGACCTGGATGCGGGCATGCTCACCGTGTGGGGCAAGGGCGCCAAGCAAAGGCGCGTCCCCCTTGGCGAACCCGCCGCCGACGCCGTGTCGCTCTGGTTGGCGGAGGGACGGCCCCGTCTCGTCGTCGACGACGACGCCGCCGGCGATCACGTCTTCGTCAACCGGCGCGGCCGACCCCTCGGTGACCGCGACGTGCGCCGTATCCTCGACCGCCGCGCCCCCTCGCCCACCCATCCCCATGCACTGCGCCACACCTACGCCACTCATCTTTTGGACGGAGGTGCCGACCTGCGTGCTGTGCAGGAGCTCCTCGGCCACGCCGACCTGGCGACGACCCAGATCTACACCCGGGTCAGCCGTGAGCGCCTGCGAGATGTCCACCGCTCGACCCACCCCCGTGGCTAGGACGGCCCCGTGACCGACCCCGCTGCCGCCGTCGAGGCCCTCTGGGACGAGTACACGCGCACCCGGTCGCGGGAGGCGCGCGACAAGCTGATCCTGCAGTACTCGCCTCTGGTCAAGTACGTGGCGGGCCGGGTGGCGGTGGGTCTTCCCCAGAACGTCGAACAAGCCGACCTGGTGAGCTATGGCGTGTTCGGGCTCATCGACGCCATCGAGAAGTTCGACCCCGAGCGGGGCTACAAGTTCGAGACCTACGCCATCGCCCGGATCAAGGGCGCCATCCTCGACGAGTTGCGCTCCCTCGACTGGGTGCCGCGTTCGGTGCGGGCCAAGGCCCGGGCCATCGAGCGGGCCTACGCCAAGCTCGAGGCGGAGAACCACCGGGCACCGTCGGACGGCGAGGTGGCCGCCGAGCTCGGGATCAGCGAGGACCAGCTCCAGTCCACCCTGACCCAGATCTCGATGGTCGGCGTGGCCGCCCTCGACGAGATGCTCTCGGGTGCCGAGCGGGGCGAGTCGTTGACCCTGGGCGACACGGTGGCCGACACCGGCGACGGTCCGGTCGGCACCTACGAGATCGAGGAGATGCGCCAGCTCCTGGCCCAGGCCATCAACGCCATGCCCGAGCGCGAGAAGCTCGTGCTCACCCTCTACTACTACGAGGGCCTGACCCTGGCCGAGATCGGCCGGGTCCTGGGGGTCACCGAGAGCCGGGTGTGCCAGATCCACACCAAGGCGGTCCTCCAGCTTCGTTCCCGCCTCACCGCCTACGACCGGGTGGTCTGAGCGGACCGCACCGGGGCGCGGCG
>RFFY01000578.1 GCA_003697065.1 Actinomyces sp.
CCCACGGTCACGGCCAGGGGCAGGCCGTCGTAGCCCAGGCCGCGGGCCGTGGCCGAGGCCTGTCCGGCGAAGCCCTCACAGACGATCGACACCGACGGGATACCGGCCGACTCGGCGGCGATGGCGGCCCGCATCACGGCGGGCGTGCAGCTCCCTCAACAGCCCATGCCCGACACGACGGCGTCGACACCCCGGTGGCGCAGGTCGTCGGGGAGGCGGGCGAGGCGCTCCTTTTCGTCGGCGCCGTGGAGGTTGCCGAACTCGGTGTGATCGACGATCTCGATCCCCGGGAACCGCTTCCGCAGCTCGTCGGCCAGGACCGGGAACAGTTCGTCGCCCCGGAAGAGGTGGTCCCAC
Source organism: Actinomyces sp. (assembly GCA_003697065.1). GTDB lineage: Bacteria > Actinomycetota > Acidimicrobiia > Acidimicrobiales > Aldehydirespiratoraceae > J010. The sequence continues at coordinate 358 of RFFY01000578.1, forward strand.
AAGAAGGCCACCCGGGCGTGGGCGAGGGTCTCGAGTCGGGGGGCACGGCGGTGGGTCTGCACGCCCCGCGGCGAGCGGGGCCACACGACCTCGTAGATCGGTTCCATGCCGCCATCATGACGTGCTCGGTCCGCTCGCCGCTGGCGTTCTTCCGCCCGTCGACCCCCGTGACTAGAATCCGATTGCGTGGACGCCATCGATCGCGCAATCCTGCACCACCTGCAACGCCGGGGTCGGATACCCAACAACGAACTCGCCGACCTGGTGGGCCTGAGCCCCTCGGCGTGCCTGCGCCGGGTCCGCCAGCTCGAAGACACCGGCGTGATCACCGGCTACGTCGCCCTGGTCGACCGCGACGCGGTGGGCTGCGCCTACGAACCCCTGGTGTGGGTCACCCTCGACACCGTGACCGCCGACTCCCTCCTCGAGTTCGAGCAGGCCGTGGCCGAGGTGCCCGAGATCGTCGAGGTGGCCCGCATGATGGGCCAGCCCGATTACCTGGTACGGGTCGTCGCCGCCGACGCCGAGGCGTTCGAGCGCCTCTACATGGAGGTGCTCGCCCGCCTGCCCCACGTCCAGAAGCTGACCAGCCAGTTGGCGATGAAGATCGTCAAGCGCACCACGGCCGTGCCGGTGCGCGCCCCCGAGGAGGACACACAATGACCCACCCGGACTCTCCCCGGTCGAGGGGAGTCGACGCCATCCCCGTCGCCCACACCCCGCCGGGGGGATGGCGACGCTGGCCGCCGCCGGTGCTGGCGGGCTGCGACGAACCCCCGCCGGCGGAGGCCCCCGACCTCGACGGCTACTGGCGTACGGTCGAGGTCGTCGTCGACGGCGAGGTGGTCGACGATCACCCCGCCCTCGGTCATGTGCAGCGCATCGAACAGAGGGGGGATCGCCTGGTGGTGACCGCCGCCGGGATCATCCACGACATGCGCTGCGACGGGACCCTCGAGCACGGTGTGCACGACGTGGCCGAGTTCGACAAGACGACACCGATCCACGTGGTCGCCGCCTACGTCGACGGGGTGCACGTGCTGAGGCCCCAGGGACTCGACATCGAGGTCCGTCGTCGCCGCCGGGGCGATCACCTGATCTGGGACTACCTGGGCTTCACCGCCCACCTCCAGTGGCTCGCCCCCTCGTCGCTCGATCCGGCCGCCGTGGGTGATCCCGACGATGTGGCCCGGCTCTCGCCCCCGCCGCGCCCCGCCGCGCCGACTGCCTCGCCGTGACGGCGGTGGTCGGAGCCGACTGTCAGGACGCGGCGGGGTGGAGCTCGTAGTCGTCGGGGTTCGCGCCGCGGGTGCGTTCCCAGTACTCGAGCAGGGTGAAGGGCCAGTTCTGCGAGACCCGTCCGGAGTCGTTCTTGTACCAGGAGTTCACGTCGGACACGCCCCAGGCCATGCGGGCGTTCTCGGCATCGACGGCCTCGTTGAAGCGGTCGTGCACCTCGCGCCGAACCGAGATCCCCGCCGCCCCCGACTCGAGGACCCGACGCAACAGGGCGAGGATGTGGCGGGTCCCGCACTCCGAGAAGTAGATGATCGAACCGTTGAGCACGATGTTGGTGTTGGGCCCGTAGAGCAGGAACAGGTTCGGGAAACCCGGCACGGAGATGCCGAGGTGGGCCCGCGGTTCGCCCGCCCAGGCCTCGTGGAGCTCGACCCCGTCGATGCCGTGAACGCGCATCGGAGCGAGGAAGCGGGAGGCCTGGAACCCGGTGGCGAGGATCAACACGTCGCAGGCGTGGAGCCTCCCGTCGGCGTCGACGACTCCCGCGGGTACGACCCGGTCGATCGGTGTGGTGACGAGATGCACGTCGTCGCGCTTCAGCGCTGCCGGCCAGACCCCGTTGTCGCGCACGACGCGTTTGGCCCCGACCGGGTAGCGGGGCACCACCACCTCGAGGAGGTCGGGCCGGTCGGCGAAGGCGGCGCGGAGGTACTCGGTGAGCAGGTCGCGGGTGAAGGCGTTCAGATCGCTCACGGCGTCGGGGCAGCCCCGGTAGGCGGGGTCGACCCGGACCGCCTCCAGGGCGCCGTCGCCCATGCGCCAGAAGATGCAGAAGCGGTTCCATTCGGCGTAGCCGGGGACGTGCTCGAGCAGCCACTGCATCCCCGGCTCGACCGGGTCGTGGTAGTCCTCGGTCGGGGCCAGCCAGGGCGGGGTGCGCTGGAAGACCGTCAGGTCGGCGCACACGGGCGCGATCTCGGGTACGAACTGCACGGCGCTGGCACCCGTGCCGATCACGGCGACCCGGCGCCCCGTCAGGTCGACCTCGTGGCGCCAGCGGGCCGAGTGGAAGCACGGGCCGGTGAAGGTGTCGAGGCCGGCGATGTCGGGGATGTGGGGGCGGTTGAGCTGGCCCACGGCGCTGATGACGGCGTGGACCCGGAGACGCCCCGGCCCGTCGGGGCCGCTGGTGTCGACGACCCACTGGCCGGTCGACGCGTCCCAGGCCATGGCCGTCACGCTGGTGCGGTACCGCACCCGGTCGCGGATACCCCAGGCGTCGGCGCAGGCCCGGAAGTAGTCGAGCAGGACGGGCTGGGGCGAGTAGTGGTAGGGCCAGTCGTGGCGCTGGGCGAAGCTGTAGCTGTAGGTGAAGTTGGGGTTGTCGACCCGGCACCCGGGATAGGTGTTCTGGTACCAGGTCCCGCCGACGTCGTCGTTCTCGTCGACGACGATCCAGTCGAGCCCGGCCTGGTCGCAGCGGTGGGCGGCGAGGATGCCCGACATGCCGGCACCGACCACCAGGACGGTGAAGTCGCGACCGGGAGCGACGGCGTCCCGCGTCCAGTCGGGAGCCCGGGGGTCGACACCGCCGTGGGCCATCTCCTCGGCCAGCAGGGGCAGGTAGTCGGCGAGGGGGCGCCCGTTGGTGTCACCGGGGTCGCCCAGGGCGAACGACATGATGGCCAACAGGTCGTCGTCGCTCGGGGGTGGCGCGGGCCGTGATCCCCCGTCGCGGAAGGCGGTGAGCGTCTCGAGGGCCAGGGCGCGGATCTCGGCCTGCTGCTCGGCGTCGAAGCCGGCCTGGGGCTGGTTGACCAGGAGGGGATCGGGGCGCAGGTGGGGCCGCAGCAGGGACAGGTCGCCGGTGAGGTGGGCGAGGGCGGGCAGCAGGGGCTGGAGGGCGGCGTCGGCGAGGGCGGCGCGGATCTCGGCGTCGTCGGCGGTCAGGGGACGCCGTGGCGACACGAAGGGGCTGGCGGTGAAGGCCGACTCGTTCATGGGCGGATCATCCCAGCTCGGGCGTCGAGCCTCCCAGTTCCCGGCGCCGCTCGAGGGCGTCGAGGAGGAGGTCGAGGCCCCACTCGAACTCGTGGGCGAAGTCGTAGCCGGGCTGCAGCACCACCTCGCGGGCGAGTTCGGTGAGATGGGGATGGGCGTCGGGCGCCAGGGGGGCGACGACCTCTTCGACGAGCTCGTCCATGTCGGCACCCCCGGTGGCGGGCAGGGCCGCCTCCTGGATGACGAAGCCGTAGAGGAAGGCGTCGAGGACGGCGTAGGCGTGGGCGGTGGTCTCGATCGGGAAGCCGCCCCGGCGCAGGCAGGCGATGACGGCGTCGTGGTGGGCCAGGGTGGCGGGCCCGGGATTGCGCCGTGATTCCAGGAGGGCCACCGCCCAGGGGTGGCGCCCCAGCACGCGACGGGCCGAACGCAGGCGGACCGCCAGGGCGTCACGCCAGTCGCGATCGGCTGGGGGCGCCTCGATGGCGGCGAAGACCTCGTCGACCATGGCGTCGAGGAGGTCGTCCTTGTTGGCCACGTGGTGGTACAGGGACATGGGGCGGGCCCCGAGGCGGTCGGCGAGGCGCCGGATGGTGACCGCCTCGATCCCGGCCTCGTCGGCCAGCTCGATGGCCGCCGCCACGATCCGCTGCCGGCTGAGGCGCCCCCGTCGCCCCTCGGGGGCGGCGGCCGGGGAGGCGACAGGATCGGTCGGGGCCACGTCAGTCCTCGTAGAAGGCGGCGAGCACGGCGGCGAACCAGCCCGGGTCGTGGCTGCCGGCGAACTCGCGCGCCGAGTGCATGGCGAGCTGGGGGATACCGGCGTCGACGACGCCGACGCCGACGGTGGCCGCGGTGGTGGGCCCGATGGTGGAGCCGCAGGCCAGGTCGGTGCGGTTCACGAACACCTGGTGGGGGACATCGGCCCGCTCGCAGGCGGTGAGGAAGACGGCCGACGTGACGGCGTCGCTGGCGTAGCGCTGGTTGGCGTTGACCTTGAGAACGGGGCCGGCGTTGACGGCGATGCGGTGTTCGGGCTCGTGGCGTTCGGCGTAGTTGGGGTGGGTGGCGTGGGCACCGTCGGCCGACACCACCACGGTGTCGGCGCGGGTGCGGTGCAGCTCGTCGGTCCCGCCGCCGGCCGCGGCGACGGTGCGTTCGAGCAGTTCGACAAGCAGGGGAGCGGCGGCACCGGTGGCGGAGACCGAGCCCACCTCCTCGTGGTCGAACAGGGCGACGGCGGGACGGTGGGGTCGGGGGGCGTCGGGGTCGAGGGCGGCCAGGGTCTCGACGGCGCAGAAGCACGAGGCCAGGTTGTCGATGCGGGGAGCGGAGACGAACTCCTCGTCGGGTCCGACCAGCCGCGAGGGTGCGGTGTCGTGGGTCATGACGTCCCAGGCCAGGATCCGGCCGGGGTCGACGTCGAGTTCGGCGGCGAGGAGGCGACGGAAGGCGCCCTCGTCGCCCGCCCCCAGGCCCCACACGGGGGCGAGGTGGCGTTGGCGGTCGAGCTTGAGGCCCTCACTGTCGATCTCACGGTGCAGATGGATGGCGAGCTGGGGGACACGCAGGATGGGGCGGTCGATGCGCACGAGACGGGTGGTGACGCCGGGGTCGCCGTCGCCGGGAGCGAGCGAGACCCGACCCGACAGTCCCAGGTCGCGGTCGAGCCAGGAGTTCAACAGCACGCCCCCGTAGACCTCGACGCCCAGTTGGCGCCACCCCGCCGACGCCGTGTCGGGCCGGGGCTTGACGCGGAGGTTGGGCGAGTCGGTGTGGGCCCCGACGATGCGGAACCCCGTGGCCGGGCCGTGGTCGGGTCCGTCGATCCAGGCCACCAGGGCACCGCCTTCGCGCCACAGGCGCCGTCCCGGGCCCGGGGGCCAGGGTCGTCGTCGGTCGACGGGGGTGAAGCCGGCCGCCACCAGGATCTCCTCGGCGTGGGCCGCCGCGTGGTACGGGCTCGGCGAGGCGTCGATGTGGCCGCAGAGGCGACGAGCGACGGCCGGATCGGGTGGACGCATGGGCTCATCATGGCCGACGGGAGGCCGGTGGGGGCGTGACCCTGGTCACCCGGCGGGGTCCGGGTTGGGAGGGGCCGGGTGAGGATCGCTAGCCTGTGGGCTCCGACCGCAGGGCCAACGACGTCCCCGCGTCGCGTCCGGCGTCAGCCGGTGACACGACGACTTCGAGGAGACGGATGACCCGCGATCTACCCCCGCGGCAGGGCCTCTACGACCCGCGTTTCGAACACGACGCCTGCGGCGTCAACTTCGTCTGCGACCTCCACGGCCGACCCAGCCACGAGATCGTGGCTCTGGGCATCGGTGCTTTGTGCAACCTCGAGCACCGGGGCGCCCGGGGGGCCGATCCCAACACCGGCGACGGGGCGGGGATCCTCATCCAGGTTCCCGACGCCTTCTACCGCGCCGTGGTCCCCTTCCCCCTGCCACCGGCCGGCGCCTACGCCACCGGGATCGCCTTCCTGCCCCAGGATCCCGACCAGGCCATGATCGCCGCCGAAGCGGTCGAGCGCATCGTCGACGAGGAGGGCCTCGTGGTGCTCGGCTGGCGCGACGTGCCCGTCGACGAGAGCGTCATCGGCCAGGGCGCCTACGCCACCATGCCCACCTTCCGCCAGCTCTTCGTGGCCGGTGACGGTCCCGACGGCCCGCTCACCGGGCTCGACCTCGACCGCCGCGTCTACATCGCCCGCAAGCGCATCGAGCACGAGATCCACCTCGAGGCCGGCGGCGACGAGCTGAACGAGGCCATGGGCGGGGCCTCCGAGATGCACGACGGCGTCTACTTCCCGAGCCTCAGCGCCCGCACCATCGTCTACAAGGGGATGCTCACCACGCCCCAGCTCGGCGCCTTCTACGCCGACCTGTCCGACCCCCGGGTCACCTCCGCCCTCGCCCTGGTCCACTCGCGCTTTTCGACCAACACCTTCCCCTCGTGGCCCCTGGCCCACCCCTATCGCATGATCGCCCACAACGGCGAGATCAACACGATCCAGGGGAACCGCAACTGGATGCGGGCCCGCGAGGCGCTCCTGTCGTCGCCCCACCTGCCCGGACTCGAACGGGCCTTCCCCATCTGCACCCCGGGTGCCTCCGACACCGCCGGCTTCGACGAGGCCCTCGAGCTTCTCGTGCTCGGCGGCTACTCCCTGCCCGAGGCGGTGCTGATGATGATCCCCGAACCCTGGGAGCACCACGCCGAGATGGCTCCCGAGCGGCGGGCCTTCTACCAGTACCACGCCACCCGCATGGAGCCCTGGGACGGACCGGCCTCGATCGCCTTCACCGACGGCACCGTCATCGGCGCCGTCCTCGACCGCAACGGCCTGCGCCCCTCCCGCTACTGGGTGACCGCCGACGGTCTCGTCGTCATGGCCAGCGAGGTCGGTGTCGTCGACGTCCCCGCATCCCGCATCGTCGAAAAGGGCCGCCTCCAACCCGGACGCATCTTCTTCATCGACACCCGCGAGGGGCGCATCGTCCGTGACGACGAGATCAAGGAAGGCCTGGCGGCGGCCCGCCCCTACGGCGAGTGGCTCGAGCGCAACCTGGTCCGCCTCGACGACCTCCCCGCCCGCGAGACGGTGCGCTCCGAGGAGGGCAGCCTCACCCGCCGCCAGCAGACCCACGGCTACACCCTCGAGGAGCTCAAGCTCCTGCTCGCCCCCATGGCCCGCGACGCCAAGGAGGCCATCGGATCGATGGGGACCGACACCCCCATCGCCGTGCTGTCCTCACGCCCCCGTCTGCTCTTCGACTACTTCCAGCAGCTCTTCGCCCAGGTGACCAACCCGCCTCTCGACGCCATCCGCGAGGAGATCGTCACCTCCCTGTTCGCCCGTGTCGGTCCCGAGGGCAACCTCTTCGATCCCCAGCCCTCGTCGTGTCGGACGATCCATCTCGACACGCCGGTGCTCACCGACGAGGAGCTGGCCCGCCTCGTCCACGTCGACGGCCCCGGCGGTGTCGGCGACTTCCGGACCCGGGTCCTGCCCCTCCACTTCGACCCCCGCCGCGGCGGAGACGGCCTGGGTGACGCCCTCGAGGAGCTCCGCCGGGCCGCCTCCCGCGCCATCGAGGAGGGCGCGACCATCCTGGTGCTGTCCGACCGGGGCACCGACGAGAACCGGGCGCCCATCCCGTCCCTGCTCGCCACCGCGGCCGTGCACCACCATCTGGTGGCCGAACGCACCCGCACCCGCGTCGGTCTGGTGGTCGAGGCCGGCGACGCCCGGGAGGTGCACCACCTGTGCCTCCTCCTCGGCTACGGCGCCAACGCCGTCAACCCCTACCTGGCCTTCGAGACCATCGCCGCCATGGTCCGCAACGGCGACCACGGCCTCGAGGCGGGCGACGACGTCGACGCCGCCGTCGCCCGGGCCCACCGCAACTACGTGGCCGCGGCCGGCAAGGGGATCCTCAAGGTCATGTCCAAGATGGGCATCTCGACGGTGGCCTCCTACACCGGCGCTCAGATCTTCGAGGCCATCGGCCTCGGTGACGAGGTCGTCGACGAGTACTTCCGGGGAACGGTGAGCCGGGTGGGGGGCATCGGCCTCGACGAGATCGCCGCCGACGTCGCCGAACGGCACCGCCTCGCCCACCTGCGCAACCCGGCGGCGCGGGCCCACCGGACCCTCGACGTGGGCGGCGAGTACCAGTGGCGGCGGGAGGGCGAGTACCACCTGTTCAATCCCCAGACGGTCTTCAAGCTCCAGCACGCCACCCGCGAGAAGCGCTACGACATCTTCAAGGAGTACACCCAGCGGGTGAACGACCAGTCCCGGCGTCTGGCGACCCTGCGGGGCCTGTTCCGCTTCCGCACCGGGGTCCGTCCGCCGGTGCCGCTCGAGGAGGTCGAGCCGGCCAGCGAGATCATCAAGCGCTTCTCGACCGGCGCCATGTCCTACGGGTCGATCTCGGCCGAGGCCCACGAGACCCTCGCCATCGCCATGAACCGCATCGGCGGCAAGTCGAACACCGGGGAGGGGGGCGAGGACGCCGACCGCTTCACCCCCGACCCCAACGGCGACCTGAGGCGCAGCGCCATCAAGCAGGCCGCCTCGGGGCGCTTCGGCGTGACCAGCGAATACCTCGTCAACGCCGACGACATCCAGATCAAGATGGCCCAGGGCGCCAAGCCCGGCGAGGGTGGCCAGCTCCCCGGGCACAAGGTGTACCCCTGGATCGCTCGCACCCGGCACTCCACGCCCGGCGTGGGTCTCATCTCCCCCCCGCCCCACCACGACATCTACTCGATCGAGGACCTGGCCCAGCTCATCCACGACCTCAAGAACGCCAACCCGAGGGCCCGGATCCACGTCAAGCTCGTGGCCGAGGTGGGTGTGGGCACGGTCGCCGCCGGGGTGGCCAAGGCCCACGCCGACGTGGTCCTCATCAGCGGCCACGACGGCGGCACCGGCGCCTCGCCCCAGACCTCGATCAAGCACGCCGGAGCCCCCTGGGAGCTGGGCCTGGCCGAGACCCAGCAGACCCTCTTGCTCAACGACCTGCGGGACCGCATCGTCGTGCAGGTCGACGGTCAGCTCAAGACGGGACGCGACGTCATGATCGCCGCCCTGTTGGGGGCCGAGGAGTTCGGCTTCGCCACCGCACCCCTGGTGGTCATGGGCTGCGTGATGATGCGCGTCTGCCATCTCGACACCTGCCCGGTGGGGATCGCCACCCAGAACCCCCGCCTGCGAGAGAAGTTCACCGGCAAGCCCGAGTTCGTCGAGAACTTCTTCGAGTTCATCGCCGAGGAGGTGCGCGAGCTGTTGGCCGAGCTCGGCTTCCGCTCCCTCGAGGAGGCGATCGGCCAGGTCGAGCTCCTCGACGTCACCGACGCCGTCGACCACTACAAGGCCTCGGGGCTCGACCTCAGCCCCATCCTGTTCGTGCCCCCCATCGGCGCCGAGGCCATCCGCCACCAGTTCCGCGAACAGGACCACGGGCTCGACGCCGCCCTCGACAACACCTTGATCGAGCTGGCGGCCCCGGCCCTGACCGAGGGGCGGCCCGTCACGATCGAGATGCCGATCCGCAACGTCAACCGCACGGTCGGCACCATGCTGGGCAGCGAGCTGACCCGCCGCCACGGGGGCGACGGTCTCCCCGACGACACCATCACGGTGCAGTTCACCGGGTCGGCGGGCAACAGCTTCGGGGCCTTCCTACCCCGGGGCATCACCCTGCGCCTGACCGGCGACGCCAACGACTACGTGGGCAAGGGCCTCTCGGGTGGTCGCATCGTCGTCCGCCCGCCCGACGATGCCCCCTTCGCCGCCGAGGAGAACGTGATCGCCGGCAACGTCATCGCCTACGGCGCCACCGGGGGCGAGCTCTACATCCGGGGGCTCGTGGGCGAGCGCTTCTGCGTCCGCAACTCGGGTGCCGTCGCCGTCGTCGAGGGGGTCGGCGACCACGGGTGCGAGTACATGACCGGGGGACGGGCCGTGATCCTCGGCCCCACCGGTCGCAACTTCGCCGCCGGCATGTCGGGCGGGATCGCCTACGTCTACGACCCCGACGGGATCCTGCCCCGTCGCCTGAACACCGAGATGGTCGAGCTCGAGGCCCTCGACGACGAGGACCGCGCCTGGTTGCGCGACCGCATCGAACGCCACCGTCTCGAGACGGGAAGCGAGGTGGCGGCCCGGATACTGGCCGCCTGGGGCACGAGCCGCGACGCCTTCGTGAAGGTGATGCCCACCGACTACAAGCGGGTGCTCGAGGCCGCCGCCGCGGCCCGCGAGCGGGGCGAGGACGAGATCGCGGCCATCATGGCCGCCGCACACGGCTGAGGACGACACGATGGGCGACCCCCGAGGATTCCTGAAGCACACCCGCGAGCTGCCCACCCGGCGTCCCGTCCCGGTGCGTCTGAGGGACTGGCACGAGGTCTACGAGGACTTCCCCGCCGACCAGCTGCGCGTCCAGGCGTCGCGGTGTATGGACTGCGGCATCCCCTTCTGCAACCAGGGCTGCCCGCTCGGCAACCTGATCCCCGACTGGAACGACCTCGTCTACCGCGACCAGTGGCGCGACGCCATCGAGCGTCTCCACGCCACCAACAACTTCCCCGAGTTCACCGGTCGTCTGTGCCCGGCGCCGTGCGAGGCCGCCTGCGTCCTCGGCATCCACGAACCCGCGGTCACCATCAAGCAGGTCGAGGTCGAGATCGTCGACCGGGCCTGGGACGAGGGCTGGATCGCCCCCCAGATCCCCGCCGTGCGCACAGGTCGGCGGGTGGCCGTGGTCGGTTCGGGACCGGCCGGGCTGGCCGCCGCCCAGCAGCTGACCCGGGCCGGACACGAGGTCGTGGTGTTCGAGCGGGCCGACCGTCCCGGCGGCCTCCTGCGCTACGGCATCCCCGAGTTCAAGATGGAAAAGCGCCACCTCGACCGGCGCCTCGAGCAGATGCGGGCCGAGGGGACCGAGTTCCGGACCGGCGTCGAGGTCGGTGTCGACGTCTCGGGCGAGGACCTGCGCCGCGACTTCGACGCCGTCGTGTTGGCGGGTGGGGCCACCCAGTGGCGCGACCTCCCGATCCCCGGCCGGGAGCTGGCCGGCATCCATCAGGCCATGGAGTACCTGCCCTGGGCCAACCGGGTGCAGCTCGGCGACATCGACGAGCCTCCCATCAGCGCCGAGGGCAAGCACGTGATCATCATCGGCGGTGGCGACACGGGCGCCGACTGCCTCGGAACCGCCCTGCGCCAGGGTGCGGTGTCGGTGCACCAGTTCGAGATCATGCCCCGCCCCCCCGACGAGCGGCCCCCCTCGAACCCCTGGCCCACCTGGCCCGTCATCTACCGGGTGTCGTCGGCCCACGAGGAGGGTGGGGTGCGCGAGTACGCCATCAACACGGTCGCCTTCGTCGGGGACGAGGCCGGCCACGTGCATCACCTGCGCACCGTCCGCGTCGAGCAGGTGGTCGAGGACGGCCGGATGCGCTTCGAGCCCATCGAGGGCACCGAGCAGGACTTCCGCGCCGACCTGGTCCTGCTGGCCATGGGCTTCGTCGGCCCGGAGCGCTCGCCCCTTCTCGAGCAGCTGGGCGTCGAGTTCACCGAACGCGGCAACGTCGCCCGCGACGGGGACTACGCCACCAACGTCGACGGGGTGTTCGTCTGCGGCGACATGGGGCGCGGTCAGAGCCTCATCGTGTGGGCCATCGCCGAGGGTCGCAGCGCCGCCGCCGCCGTCGACCGCCACCTAATGGGCGCCACCGACCTTCCGGTCCCGGTGGCCCCCACGGACGCCCCCCTGCGCTGAGGCCGCGGGGGTCGACCCGGCTCCCGCCGCCGCGCGCATGGGTCGCGCGGCCCGACTCCCGATGCGGTCCTCAAGAGACCGCGGTGCGTGCCGATCGGAGCGGGGACACCCACCGGGGGTGTGACCGCGACCCGAGGGCACCGCCACATGCTCAAGCGCCTACGCGTCCGATCCAAGC
>RFFY01000579.1 GCA_003697065.1 Actinomyces sp.
AGCCGGAGCACCGCGAGCTGGCGACGCCCTGCCGGAAGTGGACCGTCCACGACCTGGTCGGCCACATGGTCGGCGGTGCCGCCAAGATGGCAGCGGCGCTGGACGCGGATCCGGCCGCCGGCGCGGATCCCGACGGCGACCCGCTGGCCGCCGGTCCGGCCCAGGCGTGGGCCGACGCCAGCGCCCGCCTGGCGAGCGCCGCCACCCCCGAGAACCTCGGGGCCGAGCGGTCCTTCCCCTTCGGCACCCTGCCCGGGGCGATGGGTCTGTCGGTCATCGTGGCCGATCACCTCACCCACGCCTGGGACCTGGCTCGCGCCACCGGCCAGGAGCTCGACGTCGACGACGAGCTGGCGGCCTGGGCCCACCAGGTCTGGTCGATGGTCCTCAGCGACGAGCTCCGCAATGGTGACGCCTTCGACGTCGAGCAGCCCTGCCCCGCCGGCGCCCCGGCCATCGACCGCCTGGCCGCCTTCACCGGTCGACCCGTCGTCTGAGCGGCCCCGGCGGCGGGGGGACGGGACTCCGGGAAGCGCACTCCGGGGACCGGCGCGGGAATAGTTCAACTCTTAGACATGTTGGACCGGCCGGCCCGACCCGGGTCATTCGACGACCGCGCCGGCACCGCCGGTGGCGAACGAGACGGAGGTCCTGCACATGAGTGGAACGATGCTGGTCGCCCGCATCCTGTTCTCCCTGCTCTTCTTGGCGTCGGGTTTCGGGCACCTGGCCCAGACCGACGCCATGACGGGCTACGCCCAGTCCAAGGGCATCCCCTCGGCACGCGCCGCCGTCCTCGTCAGCGGCGCCCTGCTGGTGGTCGGGGCCCTGAGCGTCCTGCTCGGGGTGTACGGCGACCTGGGTGCCCTGGTGCTGGCCGCCACCCTCGTGCCGATCACCGCGGGCATGCACCGCTTCTGGGAGCTCGAGGACCCGATGGCCCGTCAGACCGAGCAGGTGATGTTCATGAAGAACGTCGCCCTCATCGGCGGCGCTCTGGCCATCTTCGTCGTCTACGGCCTGCTGGGCGACGCCCTCGACTTCACCCTCACCGACTCGGTGTTCACCCTGACGCCCTGATCTCCCGAGCGTGACTCGGGCCCGGCCGCCGGGCCCGGTGGGATCAGGCGAAGACGGCGGCGCTGATCCGGGCTCCCATCGGTTCGTCGCTGAAGGCGATCCGGCCCGGATCGGCGCCCGCCGCGCCCGCCGCCACCATGAGGGGCAGGAGGTGCTCCTCGCGGGGGTGGGCGAGGCGGGCCGCCGGGGCGTCGGTCCAGTGAGCGAGGCGCTGTCGCCGCTCGGGGGGCGGTGACGCCACCGTCTCGGCCAGCCAGGCGTCGAAGCGGCGTGAGGGTTCGGTGGCGGCGGGCGAACCGAAGGCGGCCAGGTTGTGCCAGCTCATGCCGCTGCCGATCACGACGATCCCCTCGTCGCGGAGCGGTTCGAGGGCCGCCCCCATCTCCAGGTGGGCGGCCGGATCGAGATCCCGGCGCAGCGACAGGGTGGCGACGCGGACGTCGGCGTCGGGCCATGCCACCTTCAGGGGCACGAAGACGCCGTGGTCGTAGCCCCGTTCGGTGGTGGCCACACCAAAGCCCGCACCGGCGAGGAGCTCGGCCGCCCGTTCGGCCACCTCGGGTGCTCCGGGGGCGGGCCAGGTCAGCTCATAGGTGTGGGGCGGGAAACCGTAGTAGTCGTAGATGAGGTCGGGGTGGGCGGCGAGCGAGACCGTCGGAACCGCTTCTTCCCAGTGGGCCGACACGACCAGCAGGGCGCGGGGCGGGGCGGGCAGGAGGTCGGGTAGGCGGCGCAGCCAGGCTGCCAGCCGGTCCCAGGTGTCGGGCGGGCCCATGGTCCACTCCATGAAGAAGCAGGGCCCACCCCCGTGGGGCAGATAGATCGCGGGCTGGCGG
>RFFY01000580.1 GCA_003697065.1 Actinomyces sp.
ACTGGTTGCGTCCGCGGGGGTGGCGGGCCGTAGCACGATGCCCGCGGCGGCCACCAGGGCGAGTGCCGGCACGAGCGCCATGGCCACGGTGAGCCGTCCCGCTCCCGCGGACCCCGACGCCAGGCGCCGATGGCGCCGAACGGGCCGCTCGAGGAGGTGGTACGAGGCGGCGGCCAGGGCCACCGAGGCCCCCACCGCCGCCAGCGAGGCGGCGGTACCGGGGTCGGGCTCGGCGTGACGGACGGCGACGAGCACGGGCCAGTGCCACAGGTAGATGCCGTAGCTGATCGTCCCCACCGCCACCAGGGGACGCCACGCCAGCACCCGGGCCCCCGGGACGTCGGCCGCCAGCGCCACCACCAGCAGTCCGCTCGCGACGGCGACGGCCACCGCCCCGCCCCGGTAGTAGGCCGCGCCCCGGTCGTCGGCGCCGAGGAAGGCGGCGGCGAGGACCAGACCCGTCCCGGCCACGACCACCCCACCGACCCGTCGGGCCACCGGGAGGCGGAGGGCGGCGATCCGGTCGGGGTGGGCGACACGGGCCAGGGGGGCGGCGGCGGCCAGGGCCGCTCCGATCAGGGGCTCGAGGATGCGGCTGTCGGTCCCGAAGTAGGCCCGGCTGGGATCGGCGGCGTCGAAGGTGGCGGCGAGAACGACGGCCGAGATTCCCGCCGCCACGAGGGCGACGACGCCCACCGCCCGGCGCCCCCACCGCGCCACCACCACCACGGTGAGGGGCCACACCAGGTAGAACTGCTCCTCCACCGCCAGCGACCAGGCGTGGCGCAGGGGTGACGGCACGACGAAGGCGCCGAAGTAGGACTCGCCGGTCGCCACGAGCTGCCAGTTGGTCAGGTAGGTGCACGTCGACCACACCTGCTCCCGCAGGCGGTCCAGCTCGGCCCCCTCCAGAACCAGCGCGCCCCACACCACGCTGGCGGCGACCACCACGAACAGGGCGGGCAGGAGGCGCCGGACCCGCCGCCGCACGAACGCCGCCAGGTCGATGCGCCCCGTCCGCCGGTGCTCGGCGAGCAGCAGGCTGGTGATCAGGTAGCCCGACAGGACGAAGAAGACGTCGACACCGAGGAAACCGCCCGGGACGAGATCCGGGCGGACGTGGTAGGCCACGACCGCGGCCACGGCGACACCACGCAGCCCGTCGAGGGCCGCCACGTGGGGCGCGCCGCCGGCGTCGGTCGACCCGACGGAGGCGACCGCCGACACCGGCGCCGTCCGGGACACGGTGACCGAGGCGGTCATCACCGCCGTCAGTCGAGATCGAAGCGGACGTCGGGCGGATAGGGGAAGAAGTCGGGTAGCTCCCCGTCGGCGTGCTGACGCTGCATGGCCTGCCAGAACTCCACCGTCATGATGTCGCTGTGGTACTGCTCGAAGACCTCGGCCACGACCGTGGGGGAGCGCAGGTAGGTCCGGAACTCCTCGGGGAAGACGTCGTCGGGCTCGACCGGGAACCAGGGCTGGTCGCTGATCTCGTCGTCGTAGTCGCGGGGGGGCGGGAGGCGCCGGAAGCGGACGTCGGACAACAAGGCGAGCTCGTCGTAGTCGTAGAAGACGACACTGCCGTGCCGGGTCACACCGAAGTTCTTGGGGAACAGGTCGCCGGGGAAGATGTTGGCGGCAGCGAGATCCTTGATGGCGAAGCCGTAGTCGATGGCCGCCGCTCGCGCCCGCTCGGGACCCATCTCCCTCAGGTAGAGGTCGAGGGGATAGACCCGACGTTCGGTGTAGACGTGGTGCAACACGACCCGCTCGTCGGTGATGGTGACGTTGCGGGTGCAGTCGTGGCGGAGCTCGTCGAGGAGGTCCTCGTCGAAACGGTCGCGGTCGAAGCTGAGGTTCTCGAACTCCTGGGCGTCGACGAGACGCCCCACCCGGTCGTGATCGAAGACCAGCTTGTAACGCCTCTTCACCTCCTCGGGGGTGGTGCGCTTGGTGGGGGCGAAGCGGTCCTTGATGATCTTGAACACCACGTCGAAGGAGGGGAGGGTGAACACCGCCATCACCATCCCCCGCGCCCCGCGGGCCCGCTCGAAGCGGGTGTTCGAGTGCTCCATGTGGCGGTACAGGGCCCGGAAGAGGTTGGTCTTGCCGTGCTGGCTGTACCCGATCGAGGTGTACAGCTCGGCCACGGGTTTCACCGGCAGGAGGGACTTGAGGAAGCCGACCACCGCCGCCGGACGTCGGCACAGGACGTGGAAGTAGGAGCGGGTGTAGCCGAACAGGCGGCTGGCGTCGGATTCCGACAACAGCACGGCGTCGACGTGCACCCCGTCGGGGCGGGCCTGGAAGGGGATGATCATCGGCGCCACGCGGTTCAGCCAGCGCAGACGGCCGACGAGGTAGGCCCCCTTGTTGCGGTAGAAGACGGGGCGCAGCACCTCGATGGCGTCGAGCCCGTCCCAGACCCCCTCGAGGGAGCGTTCGATGCGCTCGCCCACGCGGTGGGCGTCGCGGTCGGGGAAGGCCAGATGGTCCCCGAGGGGCGAGTGCTCGAGGATCTCGCGCACACACCCGGCCACCGACCCCTCGACGGGGAAGGTGCGGTATTCGCCCCGGGTGCCGTCGTCGGCAGGCAGGGCGGTCGGTCCCAGCCACAGGAACTCGAGTTCGGTGTCGATGCCGACGATGCCGAACAGGCGGCGGGTGACCGAGTTGTAGAAGGTCTCGGCGAGCTCGAGGTCCATCCGGCGGGCCACCAGTGAGACATAGCGGCGGCGGGCCGTCACCCAGCAGCGCCGGGCGGCGAGAGGGTCGTCGGGAAGGAGGGGTGCGGCGGCGTCGACGGTGGCGAGCACCGCCGCCGTGTGCAGACCGAGGCGCTCGGTGGCGTCGATCTGGTGGGCCCGCCAGTCGCGGGCCAGGAAACGCCCGGCCGCCCGGTGGGTGATCTCGAGGAAGCGGTCGTGGTAGTCGACGAAGGCGTCGTGGAGGAGCTGGGCGAAGCGGGTCGCCAGGAGATCCTCGTCGGGTCGGGGACCGGCGAGGGCGGGTTCAGTCGCCATCGCCGACCCGGCGGAAGCGGAGCTCACCCCGGTTGGCCGCCGACCAGTCGGCCACGAAGCGGAAGCGATCGCCGCGGATGACGGTGACCCGCCACTCGACGGGTCGGTCACCGCAGGCTCCCAGGCGCTGGAGGGAGAAGGCGGCGACACCGTCGGGCAGGCCGAGCAGTTCGCGCTCGCGGGCCGAGGGCACGATCGGCGCGATGCGTTCCCAACCCTGGTCGGGTCGGCACCCGCAGCGGCGCTCGAGCTCGTCGTACAGGGCCGTGTGTCCCCAGTCGGCGTCGAGGAGGGGACGGGCGATCTCGGCGGGCAGCCAGGCGCAGTCGATGGCGAGGGGCTCGCCGTCGGCACTGCGGAGCCGCTCGAGGCGCACCAGGGGAGCGTCCGGGTCGAGCCCGAGGCGACCGGCAGCCTCGGCGTCGGTGACGACCTCGAGGGCCAGAACCTGGGAGGTCTGGGCCGAGCCGGCCGCCTCGATCTGCTGGAAGAGGCTGTAGAGGGCTCCGAGGCGCTGCTCGAACTCGACGCGGTCGACCACCGTTCCCCGGCCCCGCTCGCGCTTGAGCACCCCGTCACGGTTGAGCGCCCGGATCGCCTCACGGACGGTGTGGCGGCTGACCCCGTAGGCGGCGGTGAGTTCGTGGTCGGTCGGGAAGCGCTCGTCGAACTCACCGGCCAGGAGACGCCGGCGCAGGTCGGCTTCGAGCTGGGCCCACAGGGGGACGTCGCTCGAACGGTCGAGTGACGACACCCGCGACTCCTGCCCCCGGTCGGTGTCCTCCACGCCCGTTGACCCTACCGGTCCCGGCCCGCCGGCGAGACCTCCGCACTAGGGTGCGCGCCGGTCGCCGTGAACCGAGGAGGAGCCGTGCCCGCACCCCTGACGCCCGCCGACCGGTGGGCGCTCACCGATCTCGTCTTGTCCTACGCCCTGGCGGTCGATACCGGCGACCTCGACCGGCTCCGTTCGGTCTTCACCGACGACGGCGAGCTGCACACCCCCTGGGGCACCCGGGTGGGTGTCGACGAGATCATCGGCGCCATGGCGGCACTGGAGCGCCACCGGGCGACCCATCATCTGTGCAGCCCGCCCCTGGCCGAGGCCACGGCCCGCGGCGCCCGGGCCCGGACCTGGTGCCAGGCCCGACACCTCGGCGCGGGTGATTCGCCGCGCGATCTGCTCATGAGCATCCGCTACGACGACGAGATGGTCCGGGTGGGCGGCGAGTGGCGTATCCGCCGGCGCCGCCTCGAGTTGGCGTGGAGCGCTCAGGTGGCCCTGGACGAGGTATCGGTGCCCGAGGTGTCGGTGCCCGACTCCTCCTGATCGGCCAGACGCTCGTGATGGCGGATCACCTCGGCGATCACGAAGCGCAGGAACTTCTCGCTGAAGGCCGGGTCGAGGTCGGCGTCGGCGGCGAGGCGCCGCAGGCGGGCGATCTGGATCTGTTCGCGGGCCGGATCGGCGGGGGGCAGACCGACCCGGGCCTTGTACCGCCCCACCTTCTGGGTGATGCGGAAGCGTTCGGCCAGCAGGTGCACGAGAGCGGCGTCGATGTTGTCGATGCTGCGCCGGTAGTCGGCGAGAACCTCGTCGGCTCCGTCCCCGGCGGCGTCCGGGTCGTCGGCGGTCACCTCGTCGGCGGTCACGGCGGGCACGCTAGCGGAGGCGACCCGACACGGGCAGCTCGCCGGAGCCGGGAGACCGCGCCGGGCGGGGCCCGGACGCGCCCGGGCCCCGCCCGAGGGCGGGGCCCGGTCCCGGTGGGCCGTGAGGGATTCGAACCCCCGACCCCTTGCGCGTCATGCAAGTGCTCTAGCCAACTGAGCTAACGGCCCGGGGACCGCGAATCTAGCAGGATCGGACGCGGCTACCACGGCCCGCCGGGGTCGTCGACACGCAGCCGACGACCCCGGGGGGTGGTGACGAGCGCCGGGCGGGATTTGAACCCGCGGCTTTACGGCTTTGCAGGCCGTTCCCTTGGTCCGCTCGGGCACCGGCGCCGGTGTCGTCAGCGTAGCGGGGGCGGGACCGGGGTGGGATCATCGGAGGGTGCCCGACGACGACACGGCGACCCCGCTCCGCCCTCCTCTCGACCGGCTGAACGTGCTGGCCAAGGTCGACGCCGACCTCGGACCGGCTGAACGCATGGTCGAGATCTACACCCTCGAGGGCCTGCTCTCGATCTGGTGGTTCGGCGAGCCGGGCGCCGGCGACCTGGCGATCATGCTCGGTGGCGCCGCGGGGGGCTACCTCGGGCCGGCGCGCGCCCTGTACCCCCGACTCGGGCGGTGGCTGGCAACCCAGGGGCGGGCGGCGATGATCGTCGACTACCGCCGGCCCGGCGACCTGGACCGATGCCTCCTCGACGCCGCCGCCGCCGCCGATCTCGCCGTCCGCAACGGGGCCGAGCGTTTCTGCTTTCTCGGTCACTCCTTCGGTGGGGCGGTGGCGGTGTCGGCCGGCGCGGTCCTGCGGGACCACACGGCCGGTGTCGTGGGCCTGGCCAGCCAGTCGGCCGGCTGCGAGGGCGCCGCCGAGCTCGGCGACACACCCCTGTTGTTGATCCACGGTGCCCGCGACCGGATCCTGCCCGTCGAGAGTTCGGCCATGATCTCGATGATCGCCGGGCACGGTGACCTGCGGGTGTTCGCCGACGCCGACCATCTCCTCGACGAGGCGGCCGCCGAGATCGAGGC
>RFFY01000581.1 GCA_003697065.1 Actinomyces sp.
CTCGCCTCACTCTGCGCCCACTGCCACACCCAGGTCCACACCGGGGTCATCCGCCTACGGCGGCGCACCGACGGCACCTGGTACCCCCTCCGCCTCCACCCCGGCGAGAAGCCGGTCGCGCCCGGTGGCGACCGGAACCGACGGCGCCGAGGGCCGCCGGCGAGGGGCCCCGGCGGCGGGCACTCGGGGCACACCGCCGGGTGGGGCTAGTTTCCGGCCATGTCCACACCACCCCGTTCCGAACGCGGCGCCGCTCTCCGCCGCGGCGAGGTCACACCCGATCCCGGGCCGGCCCGGCGCGCCCTGCCCGACTGGCAGGGCCGCCTGGGGCGCACCCTCGCCGAGTCCGAACCCCACTGGCCCGCGCCCCCGCACCCCGGCGAGGACGCACCCAACCTCGTGCTCATCGTCCTCGACGACACCGGCTTCGCCCACCTGGGGTGCTACGGCTCGACCATCGACACCCGCCACCTCGACGCCCTGGCCGGCCGGGGGCTGCGGTACACGAACTTCCACGTCACGCCCCTGTGCTCACCGACCCGGGCCGCCCTGTTGACGGGCCGCAACCACCACGAGGTCGGGATGCGGGCCGTGTCGAACTTCGACACCGGGTTCCCCAACATGCTCGGGCACATCTCCGATCACGCCTGCACCCTCGCCGAGGTGCTCCACGACGCCGGCTGGGCCACCTTCGCCGTGGGCAAGTGGCATCTCGCCCCCATCGAGCAGTGTTCGGCCGCCGGGCCCTGGGACCAGTGGCCGTGCCAGCGCGGCTTCGACCGCTTCTACGGCTTCCTCGAGGGCGAGACCGACCAGTTCAATCCCCAGCTCGTCGCCGACAACCACCCCATCGAACCCCCCGCCCGCCCCGAGGACGGCTACCACCTGTCCGAGGACCTCGTCGACCGGGCGATCGGGATGATCCACGACGCCCGCAGCGTCCGACCCGACCGCCCCTTCTTCTGCTATCTGGCCTTCGGCGCCACCCACGCCCCCCACCAGGCGCCCGCCGCCTACCTGGACCGCTACCGGGGCGCCTTCGACGAGGGGTGGGACGTCATGCGCGAACGCTGGTTCGCCCGCCAGGTCGAGATGGGCCTCCTACCGCCCGGCACCGAGCTGGCCCCCCGCAACCCGGGGGTGAAGGCGTGGGTCGAGCTCGACGAGGACGAACGGCGCCTGGCCCTGCGCCTCCAGGAGGCCTTCGCCGCCTTCCTCGACCACACCGACGACCAGATCGGACGCCTCCTCGCCGACCTCGAGGCCAGCGGCGAGCTCGACGACACCATCGTCGTCGTCGTGTCCGACAACGGAGCCAGCCAGGAAGGCGGCCCCTTCGGCGTCCTGCACGAGATGAAGTTCTTCAACGGGATCCTCGAGACTCCCGCCGAGGCCGTCGCCCACCTCGACGAGATCGGGGGGCCCCACAGCCACGCCAACTACCCGTGGGGCTGGGCCCAGGCCGGCAACACACCCTTCCGCTGGTACAAGCAGGACACCCACGAGGGCGGCGTGCACGTGCCCTTCATCGTCGCCGGCGACCGCCTCGTACCGCCCGCCGCGCGGGGCGGGGTCCGCCACCAGTTCCAGCACGTGAACGACGTGGCCGTCACCCTCTACGAGGTGCTGGGCATCGAGCCGCCGACCGAGCGGCGCGGCCTGCCCCAGATGCCGCTCAGCGGCACCTCGTTCGCCGCCTCCTTCGCCGATCCCGACGCCCCCTCCACCAAGCACGTCCAGTACTTCGAGATGGCCGGCAAGCGCGGCATCTGGCACGAGGGCTGGAAGGCGGTGTGCCGGCACCGCCAGGGCGACGACTACGACACCGAGCGCTGGGAGCTGTATCACGTCGCCGTCGACCCCTCCGAGTGCCACGATCTCGCCGACGCCGAGCCCGAGCGGCTCGAGGCCCTCATCGACCTGTGGTGGCAGGAGGCCGAGGCCCACGGGGTGCTGCCCCTCGACGACCGCATGATCGAGCTGTTCGGCGTCCGCTTCCGGGAGCGGTCCCCGCACCCGCCCGACCGGCACTACGTGTACCGGCCGCCCCTGTCGCCCATGCCCGGTCAGGCCGGGGCCGCCATCGGCGGTCGGGGCTTCGACCTGCTGGCGGCGATCGAACGCGGACCCGGCGACGAGGGGGTCCTGTTCGCCACGGGCACCGAGAATGCCGGCTTGTCCCTGTTCGTCCAAGGCGACCGCCTGGTGTTCGACTACAACGCCTTCGACGACCACACGGTGATCGAGTCGACCCGACCCGTCCCGCTCGGGGCGAGCGTCGTCGGCGTCGAGGTCCGTCGCGACGGGCGCCGGGGCACGGCCCGCCTGCTCCTCGACGGCGAACCCGACACCGCCGCCGACCTGCCCCTGTTCATGTCGACCATCTCGTCGGTGGGACCCAGCGTGGGCTACGACCACGGCTCGGCGGTCAGCCGTCGCTACACCGCGCCCTTCCCCTTCACCGGGGCGCTGCACCGCGTCGACATCCTGTTGAGCCCCGACCGGCGCCCCGCCGACGCCGTGACGCGGGCGACCGCCGAGATGCGCGCCGAGATGTCACGCCAGTGAGACCGGGCCGGGACCGGCCGGCTGCCCGGCGGTGACGCACGGCCCGAGCCGCCCGTCACCGCCGGATCGTCAGGCGATGACCGGGACCTCCTCCATGGCCGCCGCCACCTTCTCCTCGGGGTAGTCGTAGTCCTCGAGCTCCCCGGCGAGGTACTTCTCGTAGGCGGCGAGATCGAGATGACCGTGGCCGCACAGGGCGGTGAGGATGACCCGTTCCTCGCCCGCCTCGCGCGCCCGCTTGGCCTCCCGCACGGCGGCCGCTATGGCGTGGGTGGGCTCGGGGGCGGGCACGATGCCCTCGGCGCGGGCGAAGGTGATGGCGGCGTCGAAGCACTCGTTCTGGTGGATGGCCTCGGCCTCGACCAGACCGAGCTCGTAGAGATGCGACACCAGGGGCGCCATGCCGTGGTAGCGCAGGCCGCCGGCGTGGATCGGGTCGGGCACGAAACCGTGGCCGAGGGTGTGCATCTTCACCAGGGGGGTCATGCCGAGGGTGTCGCCGAAGTCGTAGCGGTACTCGCCCCGCGTGAGCGAGGGGCACGCGGCCGGCTCGACGCAGCGGATGGTGGGGTTCATGCGCCCGGCGAGCTTCTCGCGCAGGAAGGGGAAGCTCAGCCCCCCGAAGTTGGAACCCCCGCCGGTGCAACCGACCAGCACGTCGGGCACCTCGTCGACCTTGGCCAGCTGGAGGAGGGCCTCCTCGCCGATGATCGTCTGGTGCAACAGGACGTGGTTGAGCACCGACCCCAGGGCGTACTTGGTGTCGGGGTCACCGGCGGCCATCTCGACCGCCTCGGAGATGGCGATGCCCAGCGAGCCCGGGCTGTCGGGGTCCTGGGCCAGGATCGCCCGACCCGCCTCGGTGAGATCCGAGGGGCTGGGATGCACGCTCGCGCCCCAGACCTCCATCATGGTCTTGCGGTAGGGCTTCTGGTCGTAGCTGGCCCGGACCTGCCACACCTCGCACTCGAGTCCGTACTGGGCGCAGGCGAACGACAGGGCGCTGCCCCACTGGCCGGCGCCGGTCTCGGTCGTGAGCTTCTTCACGCCCTCGGCCGCGTTGTAGAAGGCCTGGGGGACCGAGGTGTTGGGCTTGTGCGAGCCGGCGGGGCTGACGCCTTCGTACTTGTAGTAGATGCGCGCCGGGGTGTCGAGGAGCTTCTCGAGGCGACGGGCCCGGAACAGGGGGCTCGGACGCCAGAGGCGGTAGACGTCGATGACCTCACCGGGGATGTCGACGTGGGAGTCGGTGGTGACCTCCTGGCCGATGAGGGCCATCGGGAACAGGGGGGCGAGGTCATCGGGCCCGATCGGCTCGTGGGTGCCCGGGTGCAGAGGCGGCGGGGGCGGAGCCGGCAGGTCGGGGATGACGTTGTACCAGGCGGTCGGCATCTCCGATTCGTCGAGCAGGATCTTGCTGTACTCGCTCACGGGCACTCCTCGGGCGGTGGGACCGGGCAGGGTGCGTCTGCCCGGGCGGCCATGGTGGACTCTGCCCGGGTGACTCTAGTCACGCGGGGGTGGCCGTGCCGGGGTCGAGGATCACCTCGACCGAGGAGCGCGTCCCCCACCCCGGACGCCGCAGGGTGGCGAAGGCGACCAGGCGCAGGGGTATCAGCACGAACACGTGCACGACGGCGTAGAGGGGGGCGAGGAGGAACACGGCGATCTGACGTCGCAGGGGCGTTCCGGTGTCACCCACGTAACGCACCGAGCGGGCATAGGCCAGGAAGGCGGCGTTGGCGCCGTAGAACCACACGGCGGCGACCCCGGCCGTGCCGCTGCGGACCACGAGGGCGACGAGCAGGGCGAGGGACATGGTGACCCAGGTGGCCAGCTCGAGGGCCGACAGGATCCAGGGCCAGCTCCAGGGTCGGAAGCGGGTGAGGCACCACCAGGTCTCGCGGATGAAGCTCTTGTTCCACCTCAGCTGTTGGCGCAGCCAGTGCCCGAAACGCTCGGGAACGGCGGTGTAGCCCACGCAGGTGGCCTGGAACACGACCCGTCCCTGCTGGAGGGCGTAGTTGGTGAGGCGCCGGTCGTCGCCGTAGTGCACCTCGATCCCGAGGAAGCGCTGGTGGACGAAATCGGCCAGGTTCGGGGCGATCACCTCCGACCGGTAGAAGCTGAGGCTGCCGCAGCAGCACAGCACCGAGCCCACGGCGGAGTAGGCCGCCCGCTCGTACAGGAAGGCGTTGGCGTAGCGGAGGTCGATGAGACGGGTCAGGAGGTTGGCGGTCACGTTCAGGGCCCGGACCCGCCCCGTGACCGCCCGGACCCTCTCCTGCCGGAAGGGCTTGAGCCCCTCGGCGATGGCGTGACGGTCGAGCACGGTGTCGCTGTCGACGGTGACGAACACGTCGGCCTCGCTGCGCCGGAAGGCGTGGGCCTGAGCGTGGCGCTTGCCCCGGTTGTCGGCGAAGCGGTGGAGGCGGAGCGCCACCCCGCGTCCGGCGAAGGCCGGCTCGCGGGCGCGGGCGACGGCCAGGCAGTCGCTGGCACGCGACCCGTCGTCGACGACCCAGACCTCGTCGGGGAGGCGGGTCTGGGCGAGGAGGGAATCGAGGCAGGCGGCGAAGGCTCCGGGGTCCTCGTTGTAGACGGGGACGACCACCGCGGCGCTGAGCTCGGGGGGAGTCGACGCGTCCCGCGCCGGCCGGTACACCACCGACAAGAGCAGCTTCACGCCCAGGTAGACGAAGGTGGCCGCACCGTAGAGGCCGATCCGTCCACCCCCGATGCGGGCGGTGACGACGACCCCGGCCACGGCGACGACGAACATGGCGACGGCGGCACCGCTGCGCCGACCCCACCCGATGTCCGCGTCTCGATCCTCCACCGCCGGTCCCACCTCCCGGATGCCGATCCCGACCTCGCCCTCGAGGCGCCGAGCCGCGTGAGCGGCGGAGGAGTCGTCGGCCCGGGGTGTGACGCGCCCCGGTCGTGAA
The DNA here is from genome assembly GCA_003697065.1 of Actinomyces sp. Classification (GTDB taxonomy): domain Bacteria; phylum Actinomycetota; class Acidimicrobiia; order Acidimicrobiales; family Aldehydirespiratoraceae; genus J010. The sequence continues at coordinate 5,517 of RFFY01000581.1, forward strand.
CCGCTCGGGGGGTGGGACACGACAAGAGGGGTGAAGGAGGTCCCCCATGTCCGTTCCGGCTCCCCCGGCTCCCCCGGCTC
>RFFY01000582.1 GCA_003697065.1 Actinomyces sp.
CCGCCGGTCGGCCCGGTTGGCCTGGATCATCTCGCGCCCGTGGGGGAACCAGGAGCGGCGGTAGGTCTCGACGAAGAGGCCCCGCTCGTCGCCGTGGACCGTGGGATGGACCTCGTGGACGCCGGCGATGTCGTCGAGGGGTGTCACCTGGGCCATGGCGCCCCTCCCTCCGCGACCGTTCGGTGGTCTCGTCGGCTCATGGCGTTCCTCTCCTGCGACCCTGTGTCGCCACCTCGGCTCATTCGACCTCGACCAGGGAGTGGTCCCCGAGCATGACCCGCGTGGCCCGGGGCCGGTGATCGGCCCGGCGGACCTCGGCGTCGCGCCCCACGAGCGAATCGGTGAGGCGACTGATGTGACTGACCCGGGCGCCGGCCAGCAGGACCGAGTCGTCGACCTCGCTGTCGCGGACACAGCACGCCTCGCCGACGGACGTGTAGGGCCCGATGTGGCTGCGCTCGACGACGGCGTCGGCGCCGATCACCGCCGGTCCCCGCACCGTGGAGGCCACGATCTTGGCACCCGGTTCGACCACCACCCGTCCGTCGATGACCGACGCGTCGTCGACACTGCCCTCGACCCTGCGCTCGATGGTGTCGAGCACCAGACGGTTGCACTCCAGGAGGGGGTCCTTCTTGCCCGTGTCGATCCACCAACCCTCGAGGACCTCGTGGCGGACCCGGTGGCCGTGGGTGATGAGCCACTGGATGGCGTCGGTGATCTCCAGTTCGCCCCGGGCGGAGGGACGGATCGAGCGGACGGCCTCGTGGATGGTGGGGTCGAAGATGTAGACGCCGACCAGGGCGAGGTCCGAGGGGGGATCGGTGGGTTTTTCGACCAGGGCCACCACCTCCCCGTCGGGACCGATCTCGGCCACCCCGAAGCTGGAGGGATCGTCGACGCGGGCCAGCAGGATCTGGGCGGCCGCGGGCGCCACGTCGCCCTCGAGGGGCAGGGTCTCGCGCCGGGCCCGTTCGGCCTGAAAGCGGGCGACGAAGTCGACCAGGTCCTGCTCGAGCATGTTGTCGCCCAGGTACATGACGAAGTCGTCGTCGCCGAGGAAGTCGCGGGCGATGAGGACACAGTGGGCGAGGCCCAGGGGCTCGGCCTGCTCGATCCAGGTGACGTCGACCCCGAAGCGGGAGCCGTCGCCCACCGCCTCGCGGATCTCGGCGCCGGTGTGGGGGGAGACGATGATCCCGATCTCGGTGATGCCGGCCCGAGCCATGTCCTCGATGCCGTAGAACAAGATGGGCTTGTTGGCGATGGGCACGAGCTGCTTGGCGCTCGTATGGGTGATGGGTCGCAGGCGGGTGCCCGCACCCCCGCTCAGGATCAGACCCTTCATCGTCGCGAACCCTATCGGTCGGTGTCGTCGTGGGAGCGGGCGTCACCGGGTCGCGTCTCGCGGACGCGGGCCGGTGCGCCCGTCACCTCTGTCGGCACGGGGGGCACCGTCGTGAGCCCGCCGCGCCGTGCGTGGGCGACGTACTCGAGACGCAGGAGCGCCCCCGTCACGGCGGTCCCCGTGGCGACCGAGACGAGCAGGGCGAGCTCGACCCGCAGGAAGGGCTCGTGGGCCGTCAACACGGTCAGGGGGAAGGCGACGACGGCCGCGAACCAGCCGACGACGGCGAGACGGGTGTGGCCCAGGGCCACGAGTCCCAAGGCGAGTGACAGCATGACCATCAGGCCCCCGCCCGAGGCGGCGAGAAGGGCCATGTCGCGACTGCCGATGGGGTCACCGAAGAGCACCTCGACGACGACGGGACCCAGGGCCGCCATGGCCGCGAGGGCGAGGACGGCGAGGCCCGACACCGCACCGAGCAGGCGCAGCTGCAGGTCACGGAACCCCTCCAGGTCACCGCGCCCGACGAGGGCGGCGAGGTGGGGCAGCAGGGAGGCCTTCACGGCCTGGAAGAAGAAGAGGGGGATGCGAGAGATGATGAGGGCGTTGAGGAACACCCCGGGCGCCTCGGGTCCGAGCTCGTCACCCCCGATGATCTCGACCGCCACCGGCCCGACGTTGAGCAGGAAGGCCTCGGCCAGGGAGGTGGCGAGCAGGAGACCCAGGGCCGGGGTGAGCTCCCGCCATCGGGCCTGGGGTCCGGGTCGCACCAGGGGACGCTCGCGCCCCACGGCCACCAGGGTGGCGGCGACGAAGGCACCGGCGAGGGCACCGGCGTAGGCACCGACGGCGGCGACCCCGGCGAGCGCACCGACGATGCCCAGGGCCAGACGCGAAATGCCCTCGGCGGCGAAGTAGCGGCCGTAGGCGCCGAAACGGTGGCGGCCGGCGATCACCCCCCGTACCAGCTCGGCGGCGGCGAAGGCGCCCAGAGCGGCCACGAGGGCGATCCCGAGGGAGGCCCGGTGGTCGAGCAGCTCGCCGAGCCCCAGGGGCCAGGCGACGGCGACACCCACGGCCACCAGGAGGAACTCGGCGCCGCCGATGAGGGCCGCCCGCTCGAGGACCGGCGCCGACCCCTGGCCCCGGCTGGCCCGGTGGGCCGTGGCGCGGGCGAGCTCCTGTTCGAGGGGCTGGAAGAGACCCGGCCCCAGGATGTAGACGAGGCCCCACACGACGGCCAGAGCGCCGTAGGCGTCCTGGCCCAGGGCGCGCCGGGCCACCACGAGGAAGGCGTAGGTGGTCACCCCGTTGACGACGAGGCCGGCGCCGACGGCGACGGTGCCCGGCGGCAGGGGGTTGCGGGCGCGAACGGTGTTGATCAGACGCTCGATGGGGCCACTCCCTGCTCGGTGCGGCCACGGCCGGGCGACGCACACGGCGCCCGATCCTAGCGACGCTCCCGGCGTGGACCCGATCGGCGCCCCCGACGCCGGGGCGTGCTCAGGCGGGGGTGAACGAGGGCATGCAGAGGCCGTCGAGTTCGGTGATCTCGATGCGGTCGCGGTTCTCCCACGTGACCCGGTTGTCGGGATCGACCCGCAGGACGTATTCGCGGAAGCTCATCTCGAGGGCGTCGAAGGTGAGCAGTCGGCCGATCAGCGGTTCACCGATGCCGAGAAGGAGCTTGATGGTCTCGAGGGCCTGGATCGAGCCGACGATGCCGGGGAGGACCCCGAGGACCCCGGCCTCGGCACAGCTGGGGGCGAACTCGGGAGGTGGTGCCTCCGGCAGCATGTCGCGGTAGGTGGGACCGCGGCGGGGGTCGAAGACGGTGACCTGACCCTCGAAGCGGAAGATCGAGCCGTGCACCACCGGCACACCGAGCTTCACCGACGCATCGTTGAGGATGTAGCGGCTGGGGAAGTTGTCGGCGCCGTCGACGACGACGTCGTAGCCCTCGAGGATCTCGCAGATGTTGTCGGCGCCGAGGCGGGTGTCGTAGGTGACGACCTCGACGTCGGGGTTGAGGGCGGTCAGGGTGCGGCGGGCCGACTCGACCTTGCGCTCCCCGATGCGCTCGACGTTGTGGAGGATCTGGCGCTGGAGGTTGGACTCGTCGACCACGTCCATGTCGACGATGCCGAGGGTGCCGACCCCGGCGGCGGCGAGGTACAGGGCCGCCGGGGAGCCGAGACCGCCCGCCCCGAGCAGGAGCACCCGGGAGTCGAGGAGCTTCAGCTGGCCCTCCTCGCCGATCTCGGGGACGAGGAGGTGGCGGTGGTAGCGGTGGCGCTGTTCGGGGGTCAGGGTCCGGGGGCGCTGCCACGGCCGGCCCTCGTCCTTCCACTTGTTGAACCCGCCGTCGAGGGAGACGACCTGCTCGTAGCCCATCTCGCCCAGGGTGCGGGCGGCGAAAGCGGACCGGACACCGCCGGCGCACATCACGACGAGGGGGGTGGAGCGGTCGGGCAGGCGGTTCTCGATCGTCGATTCGAGCTGGCCCCGCGGGATGTGGACCGATCCGGGGATGGCGCCCTGTTCGTACTCGTCGGGCTCGCGCACGTCGAGGAGGGTCCAACCGCGTTCGAGGAGCTCCTCACCTTCGGCGGTGTCGACCTCGCGGATGACGGACCGGGCCTGTTCGAGGAGTTCACGGAAGCTCGCCATGGCAAAACCCTACTCGATCAGTCGGAAATACGTCCGGTCACTCGTCACCACGCTCGCCGACTCCCCCTGATCCCGGATCGGCGGCTCCGGTGATGACGGGCAGCACCTCGGAGATCGAGCCCCGGACGACGACGTCGGCGAGAGCGTCGTAGGGCGTGGGCTCGCCGTTGACGATCACGATCCGGGCACCGTGGGCGGCCGCCAGGGGCACGGTCTCGTTGATCGGGAAGACCTGCAGGGAGGTGCCGACGGCGAGGAACAGATCGCAGGCGGAGGCGGCGGCCTCGGCCCGGGCCAGGTCGCGGGGGTCGAGGTTCTGGCCGAAGGACACGGTCGCCGACTTGAGCAGGCCCCCGCAGATCTCGCAGTGGGGATCGTCGTCGCCGGCCCGCACCCGCTCGAGGACCACCTCGGTGGGAGCGGACCAGGAGCACGACAGGCAGCGGACCCGTCGGGTCGTTCCGTGGACCTCGACCACCCGCGAGGGGTCGGTGCCGGCCGCCTGATGGAGGCCGTCGACGTTCTGGGTGACGACCAACAGGAGCTTCTCGCGTTCCTCGAGGGCCAGCAGCGCCCGGTGGCCGGGATTGGGCTCCACGTGGGGCCACAGCTCGCCCGCGGCCCGCCGCCGCCAGGCCCGGCGCCTCAGTTCGGGGTCGCTCGTCCACGCCGACAAGGTGGCCGCCTTCTCGGCATCGGGGTCACGGGTCCACAACCCGTTCGGCCCGCGGAAGTCGGGGATGCCGGAGTCGGTGGAGATGCCGGCTCCCGTCAGGACCGTCACGGCGTCGGCCTCGTCGACGAGGCGCCGGGCGGCCAGCACCGCCTCGGCCAGCCCGGGGGCGCCGCTCCCACCGAGCACGGGACCGGGGACGCGGGGATCACCTCGGCTCATGGGTCCCACGCTAGGCGCACGCCGGTGGTCGCCGCCGACGGCCGAACCCCGCCGGGCGCCGGCGGAGCCGGCCCA
>RFFY01000583.1 GCA_003697065.1 Actinomyces sp.
CCGTCGCCGGCGTGCCCGGCGGCACGGACCGCGTCGGGATGGCGTCGCGCCAGCTGGTGGGCGCTGAGCCACAGCACCGCCGCCTCGGCCGACCCCGGTGGCAGGGTCGGTCCGAGGGTCTCGTAGACGACGACCGCACCGGCGGCCGCCAGATCCGGCCGCTCCGCGGCCAGGCCGAGGAAGGCGGCGCCGTAGGCCTCGAGACCGTCACGGGCGGCCTCGTGGAGAGGGGCCACGTCGTCGTCGCCGTACACGCCCAGGGCCCGGATCAGGCGACGGTGGATCTCGGCCTCGGGGAGGGATTCGCCGAGGGGATCGAACAGGGCGCGTCGAACCCAGGCCCGGTTCTCGGGGAAGCCGGCGGAAAAGAAGGTCGTCTCCGCCTTCTCGTACTGGGAGGCCGCGGGCAGCACGTAGTCGGCCTCGCGGGCCGTCTCGGTGAACGCCACGTCGACGACCACGCTGAAGTCGGCCGCCCGCATCGCCCGGCGGAAGCGGTCGCTACCCGCCAGGGAGTGGACCGGGTTGGCACTCTCGATGAACAGGGCCCGGGTCCGGTCGGGGTGGTCGGTGAGGATGGTGTCGGCGATCTCGTTGCAGGCGATGAGTCCCGAGATGATGGGGCTACCGGTGACGGGAGTCGGCGGTTCCGCCCCGCTCGCCGAATAGTCGAAGATGGGAGCGAGGGTGGTGTGGGGGGCGGCGCATCCCGGTCGGGCGAAGTGACCGGTCAGCAGCCAGCACAGGCGCTGGAGGTAGCTGACGAGGGTCGAGTGGGGTGCCATCTGGACCCCGAGGTCCTCGTAGAACGAGACGCTCTCGGCGCCGGCGAGGAGGCGGGCGAAGTCCTCGATGGCGGCGCGGTCGACCCCGCAACGGTGGGCGAACTCGTCGACGGGAACGTCACCGAAGGCGGCCACCACCTCCTCGAGGCCCGATGCACGCTCCTGGCAGAAGGCCCGGTCGACGAGGCCGTCGGTGACGAGCACGGCGATGACGGCGGCGAGGAGACAGGCGTCGGTGCCGGGGCGGGGGCGCAGCCACAGGTCCGCCATGGCGGCCGTCTCCGAACGCCGCGGGTCGATGACGACGAGGGTGCGCTCCGGGTCGGCGGCCATCTCCTTGAGGATCCGGCGGGCCTGGTCGAAGCCGTGGGACTGCCAGGGGTTCTTGCCGAGGAACACCGCGACCTGGGCCTCGGCGAACTCACCGTGGGTGTGGGTCCCGAAGAGGCGGCCCTCGACCCAGGCCTCGCCCGTCTTCTCCTGGGCGAGGGCGTTGGAGCGCCGGGTGATGCCCAGGGTCCGGCGCAGGGCGGTGGCGTAGGCGCCGCAGAGGTGGTTCCCCTGGCCGCCCCCGCCGTAGTAGAGGATGGTGTCGCCGCCGTGCTCATCGGCGACACGGCGCAGGCCGGCGGCCACCTCGGCGATGGCGGTGTCCCAGTCGATCTCCTCGTAGGTGCCGTCGGGGCGGCGACGCAGGGGCCGGGTGAGGCGGCTC
>RFFY01000091.1 GCA_003697065.1 Actinomyces sp.
CCGCCCCCGGTCCGTGCTCGCCGATCCCACCTTCGGCGCCCCGTCGACACCCGTTGAGCCCGGTGAGCGGAGGGGACCATGGTGTGTGACCAGGGTCCCGACCGGTCCCTGATCCGGACGGCCCAGGCCGGCTCCCCGGTCGGTTCCGGTCTCGGTGTGGCGCATCCGCCCCACCGCCGACCGGCGTCGGGGGCGCCGCCTCACCAGCCGGGGGCGACCCGACGCAGGACCCGTAGCGAACCGACGGCGCCGGTCTCGACGAAGGCGCCCGAGTCCAGGGCCCGCCGGTAGATCTCGTAGGGAGGCCGACCCCCGTCGGCGGGATCGGGGAAGACGTCGTGGATAACCAGGAGGCCACCGTCACCGACCCGGGGGGCCCATCCCTCGTAGTCCCGGTGGGCGGGTTCCCGACCGTGACCACCGTCGATGAACACGAGGGCCAGGGGGGTCGTCCACACCGCCGCGATCCGCGGCGAATCGCCGACCACGGCGACGACGGTGCCCTCCAGACCGGCGCCGTGGATGGTGCGGCGGAAGGTCGGCAGGGTGTCGAGGGCCCCCACCTCCGGGTCGACGAGATCGGGCTCGTGGAACTCCCAGCCCGCCTGGTTCTCCTCAGACCCGCGGTGATGGTCGACGGCGAACACGAGTCGCCCGGCCTCGCGGGCCGCGGCACCGAGGTAGATCGCGGACTTGCCGCAGTAGCTGCCCACCTCGAGCAGGGGGCCGGGGTGGGACCCCACCGCCTCGCGGGCCGCCTCGTGCAGGGCGAGGCCCTCGTCGGGCGGCATGAAGCCGCGAGCGGCCTCGGCGTGGCGTCGCCAGTCGGTCTCGTCACCGGTCACGGCGCGTCAGTCTCACGCCTCGGGTCCGTCCGCACCAGTCGGCCCGGTCAGGCGGTGGCGGGCCACAGGAGGCGGTCGAGCACCAGGTACTTGACCACCCAGACGAAGCCGTAGGCCCCGAGGCTGCCGGTGAGGATCCACACGGTGGCATCGGTGCGGGACGCCACCGCCGCCACGGCCAGGCTCGAGGTGACGAGACCGAACAGGGCGAGGAGCCAGAAGGGCAGGATCTCGCCACCCACCCGGTGATCACCGGACTGCTCCCACACCCAGTGGCGGCTGAGGAGGTAGGCGGGCACGGTGCTCACCGCCCACGCCGTGAGGTTGGCCGCCACCGCGGCCAACCCGAACACGGCATGGCACACGGCCAGCGTGCCCATCCCGGTCACGACGTTGACGACGGAGACGCCGCAGTAGCGCAGGGCCTTCACCCCGTGGTCCTCGACCAGGCGCCGCACGCGGGCGCCCAGGTCGGGGCGGCGGGGGCCGCCACCGGTGGGCGACGGGGACGCCGGCTCGTCCGGGGACGGGCTCACGGGGTCCTCGAGGCGCGGCGTGGCGGGTGACGGGTCGGGCACGCCGGCGGAGCGTAGCGGCGGGGCCGCCGTCTCCCCGACGGGGGCGGCCCCCGTCGGGGCCCCTGTCCCGGTCGGTGTCCGTGTCGGTGTCACGATCCTGTCATCGGTCGCGACAGGCCGCCGATCAAGTCGGCGGGCCCCACCGACCCTGGCCGGGGCTCCGCATCGGGCATCATGTCCCGATGCAGGACGCCGTCGACGCCCTCGTCCGTCTCCTCGATCTCGAGGCCATCGAGGTCAACATCTTCCGCGGCGTGTCCCCCGACGAGGACCGCCAGCGCATCTTCGGCGGCCAGGTCGCCGGTCAGGCACTCGTCGCCGCCGCCCGCACCGTGGAGCGCGGCGCCGTGCATTCCCTCCACGCCTACTTCCTGCGGCCCGGGGATCCCACCGTGCCCGTGCTCTACGACGTGGACCGCATCCGCGACGGGCGCTCCTTCACCACCCGCCGCGTCGTCGCCATCCAACACGGCCGGGCCATCTTCAACCTCGCCGCCTCCTTCCACGTGGCCGAGCCCGGACTCGAGCACCAGGACCCCATGCCCGACGTGCCCGACCCCGAGAGCCTCCCCACCCGCCGCCAGATGTGGGAGGGCCGTGACGACGTGCCCGCCGCCTGGCTCGAACGCGACCAGCCGCTCGACCTGCGCTACGTGACCGCCAGCCCCTTCGAGCGGGACGTGCCCCTGCCACCCGACCAGCGGGTGTGGCTGCGCGCCGACGGCCGCCTCCCCGACGACCCCGTTCTGCACACCTGCCTGCTCACCTACGCCTCGGACATGACCCTGCTCGACACCACCCTGCTCGCCCACGGCACGGGATCCCTCGACGCCGGGATCATGATGGCCAGTCTCGACCACGCCATGTGGTTCCACGGCCCGTTCCGGGCCGACGACTGGCTCCTGTACGACCAGCATTCGCCCTCGGCGTCGGGAGCCCGGGGCCTGGCGACGGGTCGGGTCTTCACCCGCGACGGCCGCCTCGTGGCGTCGGTCGTGCA
>RFFY01000584.1 GCA_003697065.1 Actinomyces sp.
CAGGGGTCGGCGATGATGGGGTAGGCGTCGGTGGCGCGGTGGTCGATGTGGAGGGTGAGGGTGTGGTGGTCGATGCTGTACCGGGCTGCGACGGGGGTGCCGTTGGCGTCGAACGCCCATGCCGGGGGGACGTCCATGACCGCCGAACCATCGCCATCGACGATCTCCGCCGATCCGTCATCGGCCAGACGCAGGGTGTAGCCGTCGGCGGAGTGGACCTCGAAGTCGAACTCGTCGGGCGCGTCGTTGGAATCCAACACCGTCAACATCCGCACCCCGCCGCCTTGCTGAGGCTGCACCACCAGCGACGAGTCGTCGGCCACGTCGGCGTAGACGACGGATCCGTCCGTATCGATCACCGCCGGGTTGCCGTCACCGGGCACCTCGACGGTGATCACCTGTCCTGACCCCAACGCGAGCGATATCCCATCGCCGGGATCATCGGGAATCTCCACCGCACCATCCGCGCTGTCATAGACCACCGCGGCGGGACCGGCAACATCCACCTCGGCCCCGTCTGCGTCTGTCGCGTCGGTCGCGTCCAGCAGTTCGCTCAACCCCGGCACCAGCGCCGCCACCGCCTCGACCTCCGCCTCGATGCCGCCGGCGCGGTCCGGCTCGGCTCATGCCGGAGACGCCACGACCCCCGCCGTCAGTGCTACCACCGCCATCACCGTCACGGCCTTGGCGTATCCCGTGCCGCCGAACAGAACCTGAACATCGTTGCCCCTTCACATGTAGTCGATGCAGCCGGTCGTGCCCCGGCCACCGAGGAGCCCGCTCTGGCAGGCCGGTATTCTCTCTCTCTCTCTCTCTCTCTGCGTGGTGTCAAGCATCACGTTCGGTGAGTCTCGTTCTCGTCCCGGGCGACGCCGCGGGACCCAGCGGTTCTTCGCACCGCTTTCATGGTGCTCGATGGGTCGGCGGGCGCCCGGGAGTCAGGTGAGAACCCACCGATGAGGGACCGGGTTGCTTCTTGCTCACCGGGTCGCTAGTATCGAACATATGTTCGCTTCGGGTGTGCTCGAGCGGTCCGGTCTGGCCGGTGGCGCGGCCTGCGTAGCGGACCCGGCCGGCGCGCCGGATCCGGTGGCGGGCCTGGTCGAGGCGGCCGGTGTGGTGGCGGGTGTGGACGTGACCGGCTGGGGTCGGCGGCGGCTGGTGGAGCTGTTGGAGGCGGTGGCGGCCCTGGAAGCGGCGTGTGCCGCGGTGCGGGTGAAG
>RFFY01000585.1 GCA_003697065.1 Actinomyces sp.
CCCGTGAGCGTGTGTTGGCTGGCGGGCCAGCGCCACGATCCGCGGCCCGATCGTGACCCCGAGATCGTGGCCTGCGTCGCCGCCTTCCTCGGCGTCGCCGCCCGCGACGCGAGCGCGGCGGACCCCGCCGGGGGCGCGACGACGCCCAGCTAGCCTCGACGGTGTGCGTGAGCGACTCGCCGGCCTCGAAGACGAGCTGAGCGACGTCGAGATCCGTCTCGGCGACCCGGCGGTGCAGGCCGATCCGGCCCGCCTCGCCGACCTGGGTCGGCGCCACAAGCAACTGAGCGAGATCGTCTCGGTGGCCCGCCGCCTCGACGAGATCGACGACGACGTCGCCTCCTGGCGGTCCCTACTGGCCGAGACCCCCGACGCCGAGCGCGACGCCGTGCGGGCCGAGCTCGCCGCCCTCGAGGCCGAACGCGCCGAACTCGACGCCCGTCTGGCCGACCTGCTGGCACCGCCCGACCCCTACGAGGGGCGCGACGTGATCATCGAGATCCGCGGCGCCGCCGGGGGTGAGGAGGCCAACCTCTTCGCCCGCGACCTGTTCGAGATGTACAGCGCCTACGCCCGCCGGAAGGGCTGGACCCTCGAGGTCCTCTCGGCGTCCCCGTCGGATCTCGGCGGCTACAGCGAGATCAGCGCCGCCGTGCGGGGTGAGGGAGTGTGGTCCCGTCTGCGCCACGAGGCGGGCACCCATCGTGTCCAGCGGGTTCCGGTCACCGAATCCCAGGGACGCATCCACACCTCGTCGGCCACCGTGTCGGTCCTGCCGGAGGCCGACGAGATCGAGGTCGACATCGACGACGCCGACCTGCGGATCGAGGTGTTCCGTGCCTCCGGCCCCGGCGGCCAGTCGGTCAACACCACCGATTCGGCGGTGCGGGTCACCCACCTGCCTACCGGCATCACCGTCTCGATGCAGGACGAGAAGTCCCAGCTCCAGAACCGCCAGAAGGCCCTGCGGGTCCTGCGGGCCCGTCTCCTGCAGCGTGCCGAGGAGGAGGCGGCGGCCGAGATGTCGGCGTTGCGGCGCGACCAGATCGGCGGGGGCGACCGCTCCGAGAAGATCCGCACCTACAACGTCAAGGAGAACCGGGTCACCGATCACCGCATCGGTCTGACCCTCCACAAGCTCGACCGGGTGCTCGCCGGCGAGCTCGACGAGATCGTCGATGCCCTCGTCGCCGAGCGCCGCCGCCGCGAGCTGGAGGGCTCGGCGGGGCCGGACGCCGAGGGGGTCGGGGCGTGAGCGATGTGAACGAGACGTCCGACGGCACCGTCACCTGGCGGGAGCTGCACGCCGAAACGGTCCAGCGTCTGGCCCGGGGCGGGTCGCCGACCCCCGAGATCGACGCCCGCCGCATCGTCGAGCGCGCCGCCGGGTTCGAGCCGGCGGAGTTCGCGGTGGGTCTCGACACCCTCGCCACCGAGCGCGGAGTCGGCTTCCTCGACCGCATGGTGGCCCGCCGTCTCGAGGGCGAGCCCCTCCAGTACGTGGTGGGTGTGTGGGGCTTTCGTACCCTCGATCTGCACATCGACCGGCGCGTGCTCATCCCCCGGCCCGAGACGGAGGAGGTGGCGGGGCTCGCCGTCGACGCTGCCCGGCGGCGGGCGGAGCGCACCGGGCGCGAGGTCCTCGTCGCCGACCTCGGGACCGGCAGCGGAGCCATCGCCCTGTCCGTCGCCGTCGAGGTCCCCCGGGCCCGGGTGTACGCCACCGACGTCAGCCCCGACGCCCTGGCCGTGGCGCGGGCCAACCTGGCGGGTCTGGGGCGGGCGGCGACCCGGGTGACGCTGGCGGAGGGCTCCTGGTTCGAGGCCCTGCCCCCATCGTCGAGGGGCGCTCTCGACGTCGTCGTGTCGAACCCGCCCTATGTGGCCGCTGACGAGCCCCTGCCCGCCGAGGTCGAGCGCTGGGAGCCCAGCCTCGCCCTGAGGGCGGGGCCCGACGGCACCGAGCATCTCCGCGCCATCGTCGCCGAGGCCCCCCGCTGGCTCGCCCCCGACGGCGTGCTGGTGTTGGAGATGGCACCCCACCAGGTGGCGTCCCTCGCCGAGGCCTACCGGGACGCCGGTTTCGACGTGGCGGTCCACGTCGATCTCAGCGGGCGGGAGCGGGCGATCGTGGGACGCCGCCGCGGCCGAGGGGAGAGGCGGTGACCCGGGTCCTCCGCCTCGCCGACACGCCGATCGAGGTCGTCGTCGACGAGATCGCCGCGGTACTCGCCGGCGGGGGCCTCGTCGTCGTGCCCACCGACACCGTCTACGGGCTGGTGGCCGCCGGTGACGACGCGGCGGCGGTGGCCCGCATCTTCGCCGCCAAGCGCCGCCCGATCGAGCACCGGATCGCCGCCCTGGTGCCCGACACCAGCGTGGCCGCCACCCTCGTCGTGCTGGGTGAGGCGGGACGGCGCCTGGCCGACGCCTTCTGGCCCGGGGCCCTCACCCTCGTCGGTCACCGCACCCCCGCCGCCGCCCCCGTGGTGGTGGGCGACGAGCACACACTGGGCGTCCGCTGCCCCGACCACGAGCTCGTCCGGGCCCTCGCCCGCCGCCTGGGCCCCCTCGCCGCCACCAGCGCCAACCGGTCCGGTACGCCGACCCCCCTCGACGCCTCGGCCGCGGCCGCCGCCCTCGAGGTCGCCCCCGACCTCGTCGTCGACGGGGGCCGGCTCGGGGCGACGGCGTCGACCGTGGTCGACCTCACCGGTCCCGTCCCCCGGATCCGGCGGGACGGTGCCCTGCCGGCCGCCGAGGTCCGCGCCGTGGTCGGGGTCTAGGCTCCACGGGACACGGCGTCCGCCCCGCGGCGGACGAGGCTGTAGAGGGACCCATCATGCGCATCGCCGTCGGCAGCGACCACGCCGGCTTCCACCTCAAGGAGGCCCTGGCGGACCATCTCCGCCAGCGGGGCCACACGGTCGTCGACTGTGGCACCCATTCCACCGAGCGGGTCGACTACCCCGATTTCGGAGCGGCCGTGGGACGGGCCGTCGCCGGCGGGGAGGCCGACGCGGGCGTCTGCGTCTGCGGGAGCGGCATCGGCATCGCCATGGCCGCCAACAAGATCCCCGGCATCCGCGCCGCCACCGTCCACGACGTCACCTCGGCCCGCCTCTCCCGTCAGCACAACGACGCCAACGTGGTGTGCTTCGGGGAGCGTCTCATCGGGCCCGAGGTGGCCCGTGACGCCCTCGACGCCTGGCTCGACGCCCGCTTCGAGGGTGGCCGCCACACCGCCCGCGTGGCCAAGCTCGACGCCCTCGGTGCCGACCACGCCGCCCCGGCTCCCGATCCCCACTGACCGACCCCACCGACGAGGAACCCCCATGCCCTGGCCCGCCAGCTCCGACGACGAGGTCTTCGCCCTGATCGCGGCCGAGGAACGTCGCCAGAACACGACCATCCAGCTCATCGCCTCGGAGAACTTCGCCTCCCCTGCGGTCATGGCCGCCACCGGCTCGGTGCTGACCAACAAGTACTCCGAGGGCTACCCGGGGCGTCGCTACTACGGCGGCAACATGGTCGTCGACGAGATCGAGGAGCTCGCCCGCCAGCGGGCGTGCGCCCTCTTCGGCGCCGACCACGCCAACGTCCAGCCCCACGCCGGGGCCATCGCCAACATGGGCGTCTACCAGGCCCTTCTCGAACCCGGTGACACCGTGTTGGGCATGAGCCTCGACCACGGTGGGCATCTCACCCACGGCTCGCCCGTCAACTTCTCGGGTCGCCAGTACCACTTCGTGTCCTACGGCGTCACGGCGTCCGACGAGCGGATCGATCTCGACCAGGTGCGCGATCTCGCCCGGGAGCACCGGCCCCGCATGATCGTGGCGGGGGCCACCGCCTATCCCCGCATCATCGACCCCGTGCCCCTGCGCGAGATCGCCGACGAGGTGGGTGCCTTGTTGATGTTCGACGCCGCCCACATCGCCGGACTCATCGCCGGCGGGGTCCACCCCAACCCCGTGCCCCACGCCGACGTCGTCACCTTCACCACCCACAAGACCCTGCGTGGCCCCCGGGGCGGGGCGATCCTGTGCCGCCAGGAGCACGCCGCCGCCATCGACAAGGCCATGTTCCCGGGGATCCAGGG
>RFFY01000586.1 GCA_003697065.1 Actinomyces sp.
ATCAACGCCTTCAACTTCCCCTGCTGGGGCATGCTCGAAAAGCTCGCCCCCGCCCTGTTGGCCGGGGTGCCGGCCATCGTGAAACCGGCGAGTGCCACCGCCCACCTGACCGAGGCGATGTTCCGCCAGATCGTCGAATCGGGCATCCTCCCCCCGGGCGCCGTCCAGCTCGTGTGTGGTTCCGTGGGCGACCTGTTCGACCATCTGGGAGGCGGCGACCTCGTGTCCTTCACGGGGTCGGCCACCACCGCCGCCCGCCTCCGGGCGCACCCCGCCGTGGTCGAGCGCGCCGTGCGCTTCAACGCCGAGGCCGACTCGCTCAACGCGGCCGTGCTCGGGCGCTCCGTCGGCCCCGACGACGAAGCCTTCGCCCGCTACGTCGACCTCGTCGCCACCGAGATGCGGGTGAAGGCGGGTCAGAAGTGCACGGCGGTCCGGCGGGCCATCGTGCCCAGCGGGCTCGTCGACGCCGTCGTCGACGCCCTCGGCGGGACGGTCGCCGGCTGGCAGGTGGGCGACCCGGCCGATCCCACCACCGACATGGGTCCCCTCGTCTCGCTCGACCAACGGCGTGAGGTCGAACGGTCCTGCGCCGAGCTGTCATCGGCGGCCGACCCGGTCGTGCGCCCCGACCTGCCCGCCGGGCTCGACACCGAGCGCGGTGCCTGGTTCGCGCCGACCCTTTTCGTCGCCCGCGAGCGGGGGGCGGCCGCCGTCCACGAGGTCGAGGCCTTCGGTCCCGTGTGCACCGTGATCGCCTACGACACCGACGAGGAGGCCGTCGAGCTCGTCGCCCGTGGTGGTGGCAGCCTCGTCGCCTCCCTCGTGACCGACGACCGGGACGAGGCCGCCCGCCTCAACACCGGCATCGCCTCCCACCACGGACGGGTCCATGTGCTCGACGCGGCCTGCGCCGCCGCCTCGACGGGGCACGGGTCCCCCCTGCCCCACCTCGTGCACGGCGGACCGGGACGGGCCGGTGGGGGCGAGGAGCTGGGGGGACTGCGAGGGGTGTACCACCACATGCAGCGCACGGCCGTGCAGGGCTCACCCGACCTGCTCACCGCCGTGACCGGCCGGTGGATGCCGGGCGCCACCCGCCGCCTCGACCGGGGGCACCCCTTCACCCTCCACTTCGACGAGCTCGAGGTGGGTGACGCCCTCGACACCGAGGCCCGCACCGTCACCATCGACGACATCGAGGCCTTCGCCGAGCTGACCGGCGACCACTTCTACGCCCACATGGACGACGAGGCGGCCAAGGCCAGCCCCATCTTCGAGGGTCGCGTCGCCCACGGCTACTTCGTCGTGTCGGCCGCCGCCGGTCTGTTCGTGTGGCCCGACCCGGGACCGGTGCTCGCCAACTACGGGCTCGAGAACCTGCGCTTCGCCACGCCGACCTACCCCGGGGACACCCTGCGGGTCCGCTTCACGTGCGCCGAGAAGACACCGCGACCGGGGACCGGGTACGGGGAGGTGCGCTGGTTCACCGAGGTGCTCAACCAGAACGACGAGGTGGTCGCCAGCTACGACGTGCTGACGATGGTGGCCGAGTCGGGCGCCGCCGCGACCTGAGCCTTCGCCCGAACGCGGACCCGGGACCCCGCCCCGGGGACACGCCCCCGGGACACGCCGTCGGGACCCCGCCCTCGGGACCCGCCCTCGGGACCTAGGGCCCTGCCCCCCACAGCGCCGTCTCCCTACCGTCGGGATGGGGAAGTCGGAGTTGGGGAACAGGTCGCAGGAGGCACGACATGTACCAGCGCATCATCGTCCCGGTCGACGGTTCCGCCGAGTCGTGGCGGGCGGCCGGCCTGGGTCGCTCCGTGGCGGATCGCTTCGGGGCGGTGCTCGAGATCGTCTCCGGCGTCTCGTTCACCTGGGAGCGCCAGCCCGTGCGCGACGAGCTGAAGGCGATGGTCGCCGCCCAGGGTTGGGGTGACGATGTCGTCGTGACCGTGCTCGACGCCTGGGAACACGGGGTCGCCCACGCCATCGCCACCCACGTCGAGACCCAGCACGGGGCACTGGTGGTCATGAGCTCCACGGGCAAGGGCCGCTCGGCTCCCCTCGTCGGCAGTGTCACCGACGCCCTGGTCCGCGAGCTGTACGGCCCGATCCTCGTCGTGGGTCCCCGGGCCACCAAGCTCGACCTCGAGGGTCCCCTGCTGGTGTGCGTCGACGGGTCCCACACCTCCGAGTCGATCCTCGGTGCCGCCGGATCGTGGGCGGTCGCCCTCCACCTCACCCCCTGGGTCGTGAGCGTGGCCGAGCCCGTCACCGTGAAGGTGCCCGGGGAGACCGTGATCGAGACCGCCTATCCGCACCGTGTCGCCGACCGCCTCTCGGGCATGATCGAGCGCGGGGTCGAGTTCGAGACCCTCCACGGTGAACACCCCGACGAGGCCATCGTCGACTACGCCGAACGCTCGGGCGCCGCTCTCGTCGCCGTCGCCACCCACGGCCGCACGGGCCTGCGCCGCATCGCCATGGGTTCGGTCGCCATGTCCATCGTGCACAAGGCGCCGTGCCCGGTACTGCTGGCCCGGCCCCCCCACACCGCCGAGGAGGACTGACCAGCACCGGAGGCTGACCGACACGAGTTCGACCGACACCGGAGGCTGTCATGGGTACGCCCACTTCCGCATCCCGGGCCGGGATCGCCGAATCCCACGTGTCCACGGTCTTCTTCACCGCTGACCGGGCCTACAAGCTGTTGAAGCCGGTCGATCTTGGCTTCCTCGACCACACCGACCGGGCGACCCGGCTCCAGGCCGCCTTCCGCGAGCTCGAGCTCAACCGGCGCCTGGCCCCCGACGTGTACCTGGGCCTGGCCGACGTCGTCGAGGGCGGCGTCTTGACCGACCGGTTCATCGTCATGCGCCGTCTCCCCGAGGAGGCCAAGCTCCCGAACCTGGTCGGGACCGAGCACTTCGAGCCCGCCCTGCGGGCCATCGCCCGGGCGGTGGCGGCCTTCCATGCCGGACAGCCACCCCTCCACGACGCCCCGATGGCCCGACGCGACGCCGTGCTGGCCAACTGGGAGGACAACCTGTCGACTCTCCGGCGGTTCGAGGACCAGGGCGTCCCCGCGGTCGAACTCGACCGGGCCGCCTCCCTGTGGCGCGCCTACCTCGAACCGCGTGAAACCCTGTTCGACAAGCGCATCGAGGAGGGGTGGGTGCGTGACGGGCACGGGGACCTCATCGCCGAGGACATCTTCGTGCTCGAGGATGGACCGCGGATCCTCGACTGTCTGGCCTTCCGGGACGACCTGCGGATCGCCGACGTGCTCGCCGACATCGCCTTCTTGGTCATGGACGTGCACCGCCTGGCCGACGCCGGGGCGGCGGAGCGCCTCATGCGTTGGTACCGCGAGTTCAGCGCCGAGCACCATCCGTCGTCGCTCGCCCACCACTATGTGGCCTATCGGGCCCACGTGCGGGCCAAGGTCGCCTGCCTCCAGGCCGCCTCCAGCCCGTCCGACCCCGGCCCGTCGGGCGCCGGGCGGTCCGATCCCGGCGGGAGTGGGGACCTGTGGGCTCTGGCCCGCCGCTACCACGACCTCACGGTGCACCACCTCGAACGGGCACGGGTGCGGGCGGTTCTGCTGGGCGGGGCGCCCGGAAGCGGGAAGACGACAGTCGCCGACGCCCTGAGCGACCGCCTGGGCTGGGTGCCGTTGACCAGCGACGCCGTGCGCCGCGATCTCGCCGGCCTGGATCACGTCACCCGCTCGGGGGCCGAGCTCGACGCCGGCCTCTACAGCGAGGCCATGACCGAGCGCACCTACGAGCGCCTCGTGGCCGAGGGGGCGGAGCTCGTGCGTCTCGGCGAGAGTGTGGTCCTCGACGCCTCGTGGACCCAGGCCGCCTGGCGGGAGCGGGCCCGCCGGGCCCTGAAGGCGGCGGGGGCGCTCGTGCTCGAGGTCGAGTGCACGGTGTCCGACGAGGAAGCTGCCCGGCGGGTGGCGCGGCGCTGGCACGAGCCGGGCCCCGAGGACGTCACCCCCGAGATGGTGGGCGAACTGCGCCGCCGTCGGGACCGGTGGCCCGAGGCGTGGCGTCTCGACACCGAGCGCCCCCTCGACGAGGTGATCGAAGCGGCGGTGACGGCCCTCGCCGCCGCCGGGTGAGCCGGACCCGCACCCGCGTCGGGCTCAGCGGACCTGGGCCAGGAGGCGCTCGAGGGGCGCGAGGTCGAAGGGGGCGCCGATCATCACGATGACGTGCTGGGCGCCGGCGTCGGCGTAGCGTCCGATGTCGTCGACGTCGTCGACGCCCACGGCGACGGTGCGCTCGATGGTGGCGGGGTCGCGCCCCACCTCGGCGCACCAGCGGTCGAGGACGGCCGACTTGTGGGCGAAGTTCTCCGGTGGCCCGAAGGTGTTCCAGGCGTCGGCGTGCTCGGCGACGAGGCGCAGGGTGACCCGCTCCCCACTGCCCCCGATGAGGAGGGGCAGCTCACCCGCCGGGGGTGGCTGGAGCTTCTCGAGCCGGCGACGGATGCGGGGCAGGGCCGCCTCGAGGGCACGGAGACGGGAGCCCGCCGTGCCGAACTCGTAGCCGTACTCGGTGTAGTCACGCTCGAACCAGCCGGCGCCGATGCCGAGATAGAGGCGCCCCTCGCTGATGTGGTCGACGGTGCGGGCCATGTCCGCCAGGAGGTCGGGGTTGCGATAGCTGTTGGCGGTCACGAGCATGCCGAGGCGGGCGCGGCTGGTGTCGCAGGCGAAGGCGGTGAGGGTGGACCAGCCCTCGAAGTGGGCGGCGTCGGGATCGCCGTAGAGGGGAAAGAAGTGGTCCCAGGTCCAGATGGAGTCGGCGCCGAGGGCGTCGGCTTCACGGGCCGCCCGGCGCAGATCGGCCATGGTGGTGGCCTGGGGGTGGAGCTGGACACCGACACGGAGTTCGACCATGGCGCCACGCTATCCCCCTCGTCGTGGCGGCGTCCCGGTGCCCACCCCGCGGGCCGTCGGGTCCGCCGGCGTGGCGGCACCCGGGGCCCCGGACCA
>RFFY01000587.1 GCA_003697065.1 Actinomyces sp.
CCGGGGATGTAGGCGGTGACCTCGATCCCGCTGGTCAGACGCACACGTGCCACCTTGCGCAGGGCGGAGTTCGGCTTCTTGGGGGTGGTCGTGTACACACGGGTGCACACGCCCCGACGCTGGGGCGCACCCTTGAGCGCCGGCGTGGACTCCTTGCGACGCTTCGTCTGGCGGCCCTTGCGGACCAGCTGCTGGATCGTGGGCACGACTCTTCCTTCGATCGATGCGGACCTGACGGACCCGGGCGGACCGACCGCCCCGAGGGCGGATGGGCCGGGCGCGTCGACGCGACGGCCCCGGAGACCGGCGTCGCAGTGTACGAGCGGCGCCGCCCGATCGCAATGCCGCGCCCCGTCGGTGTCGGCGCCGGCGGCGTGGCTCCCGCCACAGGGGCCGGGGCGGCGTCACGCCGAGGCGGCGACCAGGGCGGCGGTCAGGGCCACCGCGGTGAGCGACAGGGGCACGCCCAGGCGCAGGTAGTCGACGAGACGGTAGCGCCCCGGGCCCCACACCATGGTGTTGGTCTGGTACCCCACCGGGGTGAGAAACGACATGGAGGCGACGACCGCCACCCCCAACACGACCAGGGACGGGTCGAGCCCACTGCCGGCGGCCACCTCGACGGCGATGGGGAACATCAGGGTCACCGCCGCCACGTTGGTGACGAGCTCGGTGAGGACGACCACGGCCGCGAAGAGCACG
Organism: Actinomyces sp.; assembly: GCA_003697065.1. Taxonomy (GTDB): domain Bacteria; phylum Actinomycetota; class Acidimicrobiia; order Acidimicrobiales; family Aldehydirespiratoraceae; genus J010. Next base: position 703 of record RFFY01000587.1, read on the forward strand.
ACCAGGGTCACCATCGGGGGCGCCCCCCGGGTGGCGGCGACGATGCCGTCGGCCAGGGTCGAGCCCAACCCCGAGACCTGCACCGCCCGCCCCAGCCCGATGGCCGCCGCCACCATGGCCACCACGTCGAGATCGACGAGGCCCCACACCTGGCGGGGAAGGACGGCCCGCGAGGCGACGAGGACGACCACCGCCAACACGACCGCCCTCAGCACGTCGGTCGCACCCGACAGGGGGAGCACGACCACCGTGGCCAGGGCCACGACGGCCGCCAGGGCGTCGCGCCGGCGGATCTCGGGGGTGCGTCTCGGCCCCAGGTCGGTGACCACCACGAAGTCGGCCCGGGCCTCGGGGCCGGTCGGGTCGAAGTCGTCACCCACGACCAGCACCAGGGTGTCACCCACCTCGAGGCGGAGATCTCCGAGCTTTCCCACCACCCGTTGCCCGGCCCGGTGCACGGCCAGCACCGCCGCCTGGTGACGGGAGCGGAAGCCGATCTCCCGCAGGCTCCGGCCCGTGAGGGCCGATCCGGGACCGACGACCGCCTCGACGAGGTGCACCCCCTCGAGCGCCCGGTGCTCGTCGCCGTCGGGTACCAGTCCGGGCATCTCCTGCAGATCCACCACCCGCGACACGTCACCGACGAAGACGAGCCGGTCACCCCCGTCGATCCGCCGATCGGGTGCCACCGGTGCCACGACGCCGCTGGGCCGGTGGATCTCCACCAGGTAGACCCCGTCGAGGCGGCGCAGACCCGCCTCCTCGACCGTGAGACCGTCGAGGGGGCCACCCGGCTCGACGGCCATGACGACGGTGAACTCCCGCTCGCCGCCGCCGGGAGCGGCGGGATCGCGTCGGTCCGGCAGTACCCGCGGGGCGAGGACCGACAGGAGCACGAGCCCGACCACCACCACCGGCAGGGCCAGACGAGCCGGTTCCAGCAGGCCCCACTCCCCCAGCCCGGCCGATGCCGCCAGGCCGCCCGCCACCAGGTTGGTCGAGGTCCCCACCAGGGTCAGGGAACCGCCGAGGATGGTGGCGTAGGAGAGGGGCAGCAGGAAACGGCTCGGCGACACCTTGCGCTCCTCGCCGGCCCGGACGAGAACCGGCACCGCCATGGCCACCACCGGGGTGTTGGCCAGAAAAGACGAGGCCGCCGCCGCCGGAACCGTGACCCGGGCCACGGCTTTCGCCCCGACCCCGTCGCCCACCAGGCGGCGAGCCAGGGCCTCGAGGAGGCCGCTGCGCGCCACGGCGCCGGCGATCACGTACAGGCCGGCGATGGCGACAGGAGCGGGGTCGGCCAGTCCCGCCAGGGCATCGGGGGCGTCGAGCACCCCGAACGCGAACAGGCATCCCGTCGTCGCCACCACGGCGGCGGCGGGGCTGAGCCAGCCCCGCGCCAGGGCCGCCACCATGGCGACGACGGCGCCGACGGTCACCCAGGCGTCGAGACCCACACCTCACCATCGGCACCCACGGCGCCCCGGTGAGGCGACGGGCGCCCGAGGGGGTCGGGGCCCGCCGGCGCGGGCCCCGATCAGGAGGCCGTGCCCGCTCCCGGGTAGGAGATGACGTCGCCGCCCGCGTCGCGCCCGGCCAGCCACTCGGCGAGGTCCTGATCCTCGGCCTCGCTCGTGTAGTACTCCATGGGCTGGTAGTCGGGCGCCTCGGTGGCGATGTGGCGGTACACCGGCATGCCCGTCCCCGCGGGGATGAGCTTGCCGATGATGATGTTCTCCTTGAGGCCCTTGAGGCCGTCGCTCTTGGACTCGATGGCCGCCTCGGTGAGCACCCGGGTCGTCTCCTGGAAGGAGGCCGCCGACAGCCACGAGTCGGTCGCCAGCGACGCCTTGGTGATGCCCATCAGCTCGGGTCGGGCCTCGGCGGGACGACCGCCCTCCTCGACCGTGCGTCGGTTGACGTCGGCGAACACCTTCTGTTCCACCCGTTCGCCGGGCAGCAGACCCGTGTCGCCCGGATCGTTGATCACGACCCGCTTGGTCATCTGGCGCACGATCAGCTCGATGTGCTTGTCGTGGATCGAGACACCCTGGTCCCGGTAGACCTTCTGGACCTCCTCCACGAGGTACTTCTGGGTCTCGCGGATGCCCTTGATCTCGAGGAGCTCCTTGGGGTCGCGGGCGCCCTCGACGAGGGCGTCACCGGCCCGGATCTCCTGGCCGTCGGTCACCTCGAGGCGGGCCCCGAGGGGGATGGTGTAGGTGTCCTCGGTGCCGTCGTCGGCCACGATGACCACCTCACGACCCCGCCCGTCGTCCTCACCGACCCGGACCACGCCGGAGGTGCGGGCCAGGGTGGCCTTGCCCTTGGGGGTGCGGGCCTCGAAGTGCTCGACCACGCGGGGCAGACCGCCGGCGATGTCCTGGGCCCCGGCCACACCACCGGTGTGGAAGGTCCGCATGGTGAGCTGGGTGCCGGGCTCGCCGATGGACTGGGCGGCGATCACGCCGACCGCCTCGCCGACCTCGATGAGCCCACCGGTGGCCAGCGACATGCCGTAGGAGGCCGCCGAGATCCCGAACTGGGAGTCGTCGGTGAGGGGCGAGAGCACCCGCACCCGGTTGACGTCGGGGTCGTCGCGCAAAGCGACGAGCTCCTCGTCGCCGACCATGGTCCCGGCGGGAAGGACCGTGCCGTCGGCCAAGGTGACATCGTCGGCCAGCACCCGGCCGAAGAGTCGGGTCTCGAGATAGGTCCGCTTCTCGGGGGTGTCGGGGACGACGTCGTCGATCCAGATGCCCCGGATCGGGCCGCCACGCTCGAAGGGGTCCTCGTCGTTGACGATGAGCTCCTGGGCCACGTCGACGAGGCGGCGGGTGAGGTAGCCCGAGTCGGCCGTCCGCAGGGCGGTGTCGACCAGGCCCTTGCGGGCGCCCGGCGTGGCGATGAAGTACTCGAGCATCTTCAGCCCCTCGCGGAAGTTGCTCTTGATGGGGCGGGGGATCATGTCGCCACGGGGGTTGGCCACCAGGCCGCGCATGCCGGCGATCTGGCGCACCTGCATCATGTTCCCGCGGGCGCCGGAACCCACCATCATGTTCACCGGGTTGAAGGGGTTGGCCTCGAGCACCTCCCGCATCCGGTTGGTGACCTCCTCGGTGGCCTGGCTCCAGACCTCCACCTCCATCTGGCGACGTTCGCCGTCGGTGATGATGCCCCGCCGGAACTGCTGCTCGATCTTCTGGGCCCGCTTCTCGTGGCGGTCGAGGATCTCCTCCTTCTCCGGCGGCGTCTTGACGTCGTCGATGGAGATGGTCAGGCCCGACCGGGCGGCGAAGCCGAAGCACAGGTCCTTGATGCCGTCGAGGGCCTGGGCGACCTCGCCACGCGGGTAGTTGCGGGCGAGTTCGTCGACGATCTGGCCCATCTCCTTCTTGCCCACGTGGGTGTTCACGAAGGCGAACCGCTCGGGCAGCATCTCGTTGAAGAACACCCGCCCCGGGGTGGTCTCGGCCCACTCGGCGGCCTTGCCGTTGGCGGGCGTGAGGAGCAGCTCGGGGGCGCCCCGGAACTGGATCGGGGCGTGCAGGTCGACGTCGCCGTTCTCGTAGGCGAGGTGCACCTCGTCGGCGTCACGGAAGACGCGGCCCGCCCCCTTGGCGTCGGGCACGAGCTCGGTCAGGTAGAAGGCGCCGATGATCATGTCCTGGGTCGGGGTGACCAGGGGCCGACCATGGGCCGGGCTCAACACGTTGTTGGCCGACAGCATGAGCACCCGCGCCTCGGCCTGGGCCTCGGCCGACAGGGGCAGGTGGACGGCCATCTGGTCGCCGTCGAAGTCGGCGTTGAAGGCGGTGCACACCAGGGGGTGGATCTGGATCGCCTTGCCCTCGACCAGCACCGGCTCGAAGGCCTGGATGCCGAGGCGGTGCAGGGTCGGCGCCCGGTTCAACAGCACCGGGTGCTCCTTGATGACGTCCTCGAGGACGTCCCACACCTGGGGCTTGCGGCGCTCGACCATGCGCTTGGCCGACTTGATGTTCTGGGCGAGACCGGCGTCGACCAGCTTCTTCATGACGAAGGGCTTGAACAGCTCGAGCGCCATGATCTTGGGCAGGCCGCACTGGTGGAAGCGCAGGGTCGGGCCCACGACGATCACCGAACGGCCCGAGTAGTCGACGCGCTTGCCCAGCAGGTTCTGGCGGAAGCGGCCCTGCTTGCCCTTGAGCATGTCCGAGAGGGACTTGAGGGGCCGGTTGCCGGGCCCGGTCACGGGACGGCCACGCCGCCCGTTGTCGAAGAGGGCGTCCACCGCCTCCTGGAGCATCCGCTTCTCGTTGTTCACGATGATCTCGGGCGCGCCGAGATCGAGGAGACGCTTCAGACGGTTGTTGCGGTTGATGACCCGCCGGTACAGGTCGTTGAGATCCGAGGTGGCGAAGCGGCCGCCGTCGAGCTGGACCATGGGCCGCAACTCGGGCGGGATGACCGGCACCACGTCGAGCACCATCGCCCGCGGGTCGTTGATCCGCCGGCCGTGCTCGTCACGACGGTTGAAGGCGGCGAGGATCTTCAGGCGCTTGATGGCCTTCTGCTTGCGCTGGGCCGACAGGGGACGCTGGCCCTCGGGCGGGTCGATCAGCTCGCGGAGCTTGCGCTCCTCCTCGTCGAAGTCGAGGCTCTCGATGAGGCGGGCGATGGCATCCGCGCCCATGCCCCCGTCGAAGTAGTCACCCCAACGGTCGACCATCTCGCGCCACAGGAGCTCGTCGTCGATGATCTTGCGGGCGTGCAGGTCGCGGAACTCCTCCCACGCCCGCTCGAGGGTGTCGATCTCCTCCTCGTAGCGCTCGCGGATCTCGGCCAGGTCCTTGTCGGCGGCACGCTGGCGGGCCCGCAGATCGCTGTCCTTGGCGCCCTCGGCCTCGAGCTCGGCCAGTTCGGCCTCGAGCTCCTCCTGGCGGCGGGCCAGGGCCAGCTCGCGCTCTTTTTCGATGTCCTCGCGTTCGGCGCGGACCTCGCCTTCGAGCTCGGGCAGATCCTGGTCGCGGCGCTCGGTGTCGACACTGATGACGAGGTTCGCCGCGAAGTAGATGACCTTCTCGAGCTGCTTGGCCTTGAGCTCCTCACGGGGCTCGGTGCCCATGAGCAGGTAGGCCAGCCACGAACGGGTGCCCCGCAGGTACCAGATGTGCACCGCCGGGGCGGCCAGCTCGATGTGGCCCATGCGCTCGCGCCGCACCTTCGAGCGCGTGACCTCGACCCCGCAACGCTCGCAGATGATGCCCTTGAACCGCACCCTCTTGTACTTGCCGCACGAGCACTCCCAGTCCTTGGTCGGACCGAAGATCTTCTCGCAGAACAGGCCGTCCTTTTCCGGCTTGAGGGTCCGGTAGTTGATCGTCTCGGGCTTCTTCACCTCGCCGTTGGACCACATGCGGATCGAGTCCGCGGTGGCGAGGCCGATCTTCAGGTTGCTGAAGTCGTTGACGTCGAGCATGCGTTTCCCCTAGGTGACAAGGGTGGGCGTGTGGTCGAGCCGGCCGCGGCCGGCTCGGGTCGTGGGGTGGGTCGGTCTCAGAAACGGGCGGCGCGGGCGGCGGCGCGGGCGGCGTCTTCCTCGTCGCTGCCGCGCTCGGGACGCTGGAGGTCGATACCGAGTTCCTCGACGGTGCGGAAGGTCTCCTCGTCGAGCTCGCGCATCTCGATCTCCTCACCGGTCTTGGAGAGCACCTCGACGTTGAGGCACAGGGCCTGCATCTCCTTGATGAGGACCTTGAAACTCTCGGGGATGCCCGGTTCGGGGATGTTGTCGCCCTTGACGATGGCCTCGTACACCTTGACCCGGCCGAGGACGTCGTCGGACTTGATGGTGAGCAGCTCCTGGAGGCAGTAGGCGGCGCCGTAGGCCTCGAGGGCCCACACCTCCATCTCGCCGAAGCGCTGGCCGCCGAACTGGGCCTTACCACCGAGGGGCTGCTGGGTGATCATCGAGTACGGACCGGTCGACCGGGCGTGGATCTTGTCGTCGACGAGGTGGTGGAGCTTCAGCATGTAGACGTACCCGGTCATGATCGGGTTGTCGTAGGGCTCCCCCGTGCGGCCGTTGTAGAGCACCTGCTTGCCGTCGGAGCCGATGAGGCGCTGCCCGTCGACGCCCTCGGGGTTGAGGTGCTCGAGGATCTCGACGATGGTGGGCTTGTCGCCGGCGAGGTTCTTCTCGTCCCACTTGGCGCCGTCGAACACGGGCGTGGCGATGTGGACCGCGGGCGGGGTCACGGTGCGGGTCTTGGTCTCGGTGCCCCGCACGGGCTCGGCGCCGACCTGTTCGCCGTCGATGGCCCAGCCGTAGCGGGCGCAGTAGCCGAGGTGGGCCTCGAGCACCTGACCCACGTTCATCCGCGAGGGCACGCCGAGGGGGTTCAAGATGATGTCGACGGGGGTGCCATCGGCGGTGAAGGGCATGTCCTCGACCGGCAGGATCTTGGAGATGACGCCCTTGTTGCCGTGGCGGCCGGCGAGCTTGTCACCCACGCTGATCTTGCGCTTCTGGGCCACGTAGACCCGCACCAGCTGGTTGACACCGGGGGGCAGCTCGTGGGCGTCGTCGCGGTCGAAGACCTTGACGTCGATGACCTTGCCCGACTCGCCGTGGGGCACCTTGAGCGAGGTGTCGCGGACCTCGCGGGCCTTCTCGCCGAAGATGGCCCGCAGGAGGCGCTCTTCGGGGGTGAGCTCGGTCTCGCCCTTGGGGGTGACCTTGCCGACGAGGACGTCGCCGGGACCGACCTCGGCGCCGATGCGGATGATGCCGCGCTCGTCGAGGTCAGCGAGGATCTCCTCGCTCAGGTTCGGGATGTCCCGGGTGATCTCCTCGGGGCCGAGCTTGGTGTCACGGGCGTCGACCTCGTGCTCGTGGATGTGCACCGAGGTGAGCACGTCGTCGCGCACGAGGCGCTCCGACACGATGATGGCGTCCTCGAAGTTGTAGCCCTCCCAGGGCATGAAGGCCACCAGGAGGTTCTTGCCGAGGGCGAGCTCCCCGTGGTCCGTCGAGGGCCCGTCGGCGAGGACGTCGCCCTTGGCGACACGATCCCCCTCGCGCACCAGGGGCTTCTGGTTGATGCAGGTGTCCTGGTTCGAGCGCTCGAACTTCAAGAGGCGGTAGGTGCGGGTGCCGAGCTCGTCGTAGTCGACGACGAGGCGCCGTCCGTCGAGTTCGGTGACGACACCGTCGTCCTCGGCGATGACGAGATCGGCGGCGTCGCGAGCGGCGCGCTCTTCGACCCCGGTGCCGATGTAGGGCGCCTCGGCCCGCACGAGGGGAACGGCCTGGCGCTGCATGTTGGCGCCCATGAGGGCCCGGTTGGCGTCGTCGTGCTCGAGGAAGGGGATGAGCGCCGTGGCGATCGAGATGATCTGCTTCGGCGAGACGTCCATGAGGTCGACCTCGTCGGGCGGAACCGCCGAGATCTCGGTCGTGGCGCCGAAGAAGACCTCCTGTTCGAGCTGGAGGCGCAGATCCTGCAGGGAGGCCGCCTGGGGCGAGCGCCGCACCAGCACCCGGTCGGCGAGGAAGTTGCCCTTCTCGTCGACGGGGGCGTTGGCCTGGGCGACGATGTACTCCTCTTCCTCGTCGGCGGTGAGGTAGACGATCTCGTCGGTGACGCGTCCGTCGACGACCTTGCGGTAGGGCGACTCGATGAAGCCGAACTCGTTGACGCGGGCGAAGCTCGCCAGACCGCCGATGAGGCCGATGTTGGGACCTTCGGGGGTCTCGATCGGGCACATACGGCCGTAGTGGCTGAAGTGGACGTCACGGACCTCGAAGCCGGCCCGCTCCCGGCTCAGGCCGCCGGGGCCCAGCGCCGACAGGCGCCGTCGGTGGGTCAGCCCCGACAGGGGGTTGACCTGGTCCATGAACTGGGAGAGCTGGGAGGTCCCGAAGAACTCCTTGATGGCGGCGACCACCGGCCGGATGTTGATGAGGGTCTGGGGGGTGATGGCCTCGACGTCCTGGGTGGTCATGCGCTCGCGCACGACCCGCTCCATGCGCGACAGGCCGATGCGCACCTGGTTCTGGATCAGCTCGCCGACGCTGCGGATCCGTCGGTTGGCGAAGTGGTCCTGGTCGTCGAGGCGGTAGCCGGGCTCGCCCTTGGCCAGGTTGAGCAGGTAGGTCGTGGTGGCCAGCATCTCGGCCGGGCTGAGGACCTGCTGGTCGGGGTCGGGGCGCTCGACGTCGATGCCGAAGGTGGCTTCGATCCAGTCGAGCTCGGGGCCGAGCTTGCGGTTGAGCTTGTAGCGCCCGACCCGGCTCAGGTCGTAGCGGCGCTGCTCGAAGAAGGCGTTGCGGAAGTAGGCGCGGGCGGACTCGATGGTGGGCGGCTCGCCGGGACGGGCCCGCTTGTAGATCTCGATGAGCGACTCTTCCTGGGTGGGAGCGAGCTCGCGGTCCTTTTCCCACTGGCCGGCGAGGAAGTCGAAGTGCTCGACGTAGCGCTCGAGGAAGCCGGGGGCGTTCTCCTCGTCGTAGCCCAGGGCGCGCAGGACGGTGAAGAGGCTGAGGCGACGCTTGCGGGCGACGCGGGCGCCGGCGGTGACGTCCTTGCCGGGCTTTTGCTCGACGTCGAACTCGATCCACTCGCCCCGGTAGGGGTGGATCGTGCCGGTGACGAGCTGGTGCTTGGCCAGGTTGCGCAGACGGAAGCGCTCACCGGGCTGGAAGATGACCCCGGGCGAGCGCACGAGCTGGGACACGACGACCCGCTCGGTGCCGTTGATGATGAAGGTGCCCTTGTCGGTCATCATCGGGAAGTCGCCCATGAAGACCGTCTGCTCTTTGATCTCGCCGGTGTCGGCGTTCATGAAGCGCGCCCGCACGAAGATGGGCGCGGCGTAGGTCATGTCCTGCTCTTTGCACTCCTCGACCGTGAACTTGGGGTACGGCTTGAGGTCCTCGTCGTCGGGATCGAACTCGAGCTCGAGCTGGAGCTTTTCGGTGAAGTCCTTGATCGGCGAGATGTCGCGGAAGGTCTGGCGCAGACCCTCCTCGAGCAGCCAGCGGAACGAGTCCGTCTGGATGGAGATGAGGTTCGGTAGCTCGAGAACCTCGGGGAGGTTGCCGAACGAGTAACGATCGCGACGAGTGGTCACGTGGACTCCCGGGAAGCGCTTCGTAGGGGACGACGAAGGGCCGTCCGGGCGCGTGCAACCGCCGCGGGGGAGATCGAAGCACACGCAGGGACGACCACGGCGCGGACGATGCTAGTGCGCCGTGGGCGGCAGGGCAACCCAAAAGGCGCCCCGCCCGCGGGCCGCGGGCGGCGCCATCTGGCCTGAGAGGGTACGCAGACGCGGCGGGGAGGTCAAGGGTTGCGGACCATGGCGGCGGTCAGACGGCCCCGCATCCCGGCGTCGATCCCGTGGGCGTCGAGGTAGGCGTGAACACCGCCCCAACGCCGCTCGATGGCCCGAAGGGTGGCCTCGAGAGCCCGCCGGGGGGCCGACCACAAGGCGACGAAGGCCGCGGGGTCGAGCCCGTGTTCACCGAGCAGGCGCTCGACGTCGCGCCCCCGGTCGGCGGGCAGGTGGCGTTCGGAGAGCTCGTAGTCGTCGAGGACGTGGGGCTCGGGCACACCGAGCGCCGACAACAGGGCCATGACGACGAGGCCGGTGCGGTCCTTGCCGGCTGTGCAGTGGACCAGGACGCCGCCGGGGTCGGCGGCGAGGAGCTCGGCGACCTCGGCCACCACCGGCCCGCACCGCTCGAGGATGCGGATGTAACCCGCGGCGAGGTCGTCGATCCCGTAGCGGGTGATCTCGCCCCGGCGGATCCGTTCCCCGATCGTGCGCAGACCGCTCGGGTCGCTCGAGAGAGGCCGCTCGAGGCGGGTCGTCCCCTCCGGCAGGCGGTCGGGGGCGGCGGCGGCCTCGTCGGGGGTGCGCAGGTCGACCACCGTGGTGATGCCGAGGGCCGCCAACGCCTCGAGACCCGCGTCGGTGACGGCGTCGAGGCGACCCGAACGCCAGAGGCGACCCCAGCGGACGGCTCCGCCGTCGGCAGTGGGCAGGCCGCCCACGTCGCGGAGGTTGACCGCCCCCTCCACGAGGGGCGCCCGCTCGGCGGCGACGACGAACCCGCCGGCGGGGTCGAAGACGTGGACGTAGCGTCGGCGGGGACCGACCCCGCTGATGACCGCCCGCCCCGGCGCGTCGGGGGCCCGCACGTCGACGCCGGCGTCGTCGGGATCGTCGGAGACGAAGACGCTGGTGGCGGCGGATCCGCCCCGCCAGGTGACGAGGAGATCGTCGCCGTCGCGCCAGACGTTGAGATGGGACACGGGCGCCGGGGGTCGATCGTGCACGGCCCGGACCCTAGCGGTCTACCGCGGAGGCCCCCAGGGGCGTGCGCCGCCCGGACGCGCCGGGACCGGCCCCCGTGGGGCCGGTCCCGGTCGGTGGGTGACGTGACGGCGGCCGCAGCCGCCGGGCTCACTTCAGCTCGATGCTGGCGCCGGCGGCCTCGAGGGCCTCCTTGGCCTTTTCGGCCTCGTCCTTGGACACGCCCTCGAGCACGGGCTTGGGGGCGCTGTCGACGAGCTCCTTGGCCTCCTTGAGACCCAGCGAGGTGAGGCCGCGAACCTCCTTGATGACCTGGATCTTCTTCTCGCCGGCGGAGACCAGCACGACGTCGAAGGAGTCCTTCTCCTCTTCGCCGCCACCGGCGTCACCGCCGGCCGCGGGGGCGGCGGCGACGGCGGCGACCGGCGCAGCGGCGGTCACGCCGAACTTCTCCTCGAAGTCCTTGAGCAGCTCGCTCAGCTCGAGCACCGTCATGTTGGCGATGGCGTCGAGGATCTCTTCCTTGGTGGCCATGGGTCAGCTCTCCTGATCGTCGGGGGTCTCGGCCGACTCGGCGGCCGCATCGGTGGACTCGGACTCGGCCGACTCGGCGGCCGCATCGGTGGACTCGGACTCGGCCGACTCGGCGGCCG
>RFFY01000092.1 GCA_003697065.1 Actinomyces sp.
GGCACCCAGAAGTCGCGGGCGCCGATCAGCTGGCGCAGGTCGGTGCGGGCCACCGTCAGCACCCGCTGACGGTTCACGGCGTCTCCCCGCTGGTCGCCGCTTCGCTCGCCGGACCCCCGCCGGCCCCGGTGGCGGCGTGGCGGCGGACGGCGAAGTAGAGCGCCTCCAGGCCGGGTTCGTGGGGGACGACGCGCCGTACCCGGCCCCCCGCCGCCACCACAGCGGCGACGACATCGGCGGTGGCGCTCGCCTCCTCGAGGGCCAGGCGGGCCCGGGTGCCGCCACCGGCGAGCTCGAGGACCTCCACCCCGGGCCGGGCCAGCAGGGCCGGGTCGAGGGGTGCCTCGGTCTCGACGGTGACCTCGGGCCGGGGCCAGAAGCGACGGACCAGGGACCCGGGGGAGCCGGCGAGCAGGGTCCGCCCGTGGTCGAGCACCACGATGTGGTCGGCCAGTCCCTCGGCCTCGGCGAGGTGGTGGGTGCACATGACGACGGTGCGGCCCTCGTCGGTCATCTCGCGGATCAGGCCGAGAACGGACTGGGCCGACTCGGGGTCGAGGCCCGAGGTGGGCTCGTCGAAGAGGCAGAGATCGGGGTCGTGCAGGACGGCCCGGGCCAGCGCCAGGCGGGTCTTCATGCCCGTCGAGTAGCCGCCCACCCGGTGGTCGAGGGCGTCGGCGATGCCGAAGCGACCGGCCGCCTCCACCAGGCGGCGCTCCCGGCGGGCGCGCCCGAGTCCGTGGAGGTCGGCGGCGTAGCGGAGGTTCTCCCGCCCGCTCAGGCGGTCGTAGAGGGCGGGCTTGGCCGACACCACCCCGCAGCGCCGGCGGACCTCCTCGCCGTCGGTCAGCGGATCGAGGCCGAGGGTGCGGACACGGCCCGTATCGGCGGCCAGGGCCCCCGTCACCACCCGGATGGCCGTGGTCTTGCCCGCCCCGTTGGGGCCCAGCACGACGGTGATCCGCCCCCGGGGGGCGATCAGGTCGCAGGCGTCCAGGGCCGGCGAGCCGGCGAAGGAACGGCTCACCCCGGCCAGCACCACGGCGGCGTCGGTGGGGGTCCGCGGCGACCCGACGGCGCCCGCACCGGACTCGAGCACGGGGGCGGCGGTGGGGACCGGTGGGGGAGTCACCCCTGGGTCATCGGCACCGGCCGCTGCCACCTTAGGGAGCCCGGTGGCGCCGGGTCAGCAGGAGCGGTCGACGGTGGCGACGAACCAGCCCCCCAGCTCGTGGACGAGGCGGCGCAGGAGACCCTGATCGTGGTCGACCCCCACGACCGCCACCTCCCCGTCCCAGCAGCGGTCCAGCAGGGTCCGGGCGCGCTCGGCCTGGTCGGCCGACACGACGAGGACGATGGACCGCCAGCCGCGGCGTCGGGCGAGATCGGCGACGAGGCGGGCCTCGCCCCGCGTGGTGGCGGGGCGAGGCTCGACGCACACGATGCGCACCCGGGCCGGGGTGGGGACGGGACCGCTGTTACAGGGCCGGGCGGCCCACACCCCCATCTCGGCGACCCACGCCGAGGTGAACACGATCTCGTCGGCGACGCCCCCGTTCGCCAGCTCGACCCCGGCTGTGACCCGGTCGCCGCCGCCGGCCAGCACGACCACGGCGTCGGCGGGCCCCGGGTCGTCCAGACGGGGCGACAGGACGCGCCCCGTCACGACGCCGGCCCACACGGCGACGGCGGCGAGCACGACCCCCGCCAGGGCACCCACCGGGGCGGGCCGGACGGAGACGAGGGGGCGGTCCACACCCCCAGGGTGCCCGACCGGGCGGCGTCGAGGGGCTATGTTCGTACACGTGTTCGTTCTCGGTGTCGATCCCGGCCTGTCCCGCTGCGGCTACGGCTGCGTCGAGGCCGGTCGGCGCCCGCGGGCGGTCGCGGCCGGGGTCGTCCGCACCGACCCCGCCTCGCCCCGCCCCCGTCGCCTGGCCGAGCTCCAGCTCGAGTTCCGGGCCCTGCTCGCCGAGCTGCGCCCCGACGTGGTCGCCTGCGAGCGGGTCCTGTTCCAGCACAACGTGTCGACGGCGATGGGGGTGGGCCAGGCGAGCGGGATCATCATGGCCGAGGCGGTGACGGCGGGCTGCGACGTCGTCGAGTACTCGCCGAACGAGATCAAACAGGCGGTGGCCGGCTGGGGTGGCGCCGACAAGGATGAGGTCGGGCGTATGGTCCAGACCCTGCTCGGCCTGCCCCGCCGCCTGCGCCCCGCCGATGCCGCCGACGCCGTGGCGGTGGCCCTCTGCCACCTCGCCCGGCACCCGGCCCGGCGGGCCCGGGCCGCGGCGTCGCTCACATCCACCACGCCCCCAGCCACGAGGGAGGAGTCCCGATGATCGGATCCCTGCGGGGGCGCCTGCTCGACCGGGCGCCCGACGGTGAGCTGCTGATCGAGGTCGGCGGCATCGGTCACCGCGTCCAGGTCACACCCACCACGGCGGTGGCCGTCGGCGAGGTCGACAGCGAGGTCTTCGTCCACGTCCACCACGCCGTCCGCGAGGACGCCGAGACCCTCTACGGCTTCACGACCATCGAGGAAAGGCGGGTCTTCGAGGTCCTCATCGGCACCCACGGTGTCGGGCCCGCCCTCGCTCTGGCCATCTTGTCGGTCCACGGGCCGGTCGCCCTGGCCCGGGCCGTGGCCGACGAGGACGTGGCCGCCCTGTGCCTGGTACCGGGGGTGGGCAAGAAGACCGCCGCCCGTCTCCTCGTCGAGCTCAAGTCGCGTCTCGACCTGCCCGACGCCGCCACCACCCCCGTGCCGGTCGGTGCCGCCGCCCCCGCCGACCAGGCGGACGCCCGCGGCGACGTCCGTTCGGCCCTCGAGGGTCTGGGCTACGGTCCCGACGAGATCCGCCACGTGCTGGCCGACCTGCCCGCCGACGGCGACACCGCCGAACTCCTCCGCGACGCCCTGCGTCGCCTGGCCTCGGGAACCTGATGCGCGAGGAACTCCTCTCTCCCGACGAGACACCCGACGATCTCGTCGACGAGCCCGGTCTGCGTCCCCGCAGCCTCGAGGAGTTCGTGGGCCAGGCCGAGCTCAAGGGTCATCTGGCCGTCATGCTCGGGGCCGCCCGCCGGCGCCGCGAGGCCGCCGATCATCTCCTGTTCGCCGGTCCGCCCGGGCTCGGCAAGACCACTCTCGCCCACATCGTGGCCGCCGAGATGGGCACCACCATCCAGGTCACCTCGGGCCCCGCCCTCGAGCGGGCCGGGGACCTGGCCTCGATCCTCACCCGCATCGAGGACGGCGACGTCTTGTTCATCGACGAGATCCACCGCCTGCCCCGCGCCGTCGAGGAGGTCCTGTATCCGGCCATGGAGGACTTCCGCATCGACGTCGTGCTCGGCAAGGGTCCCGCCGCCCGGTCCATCCCCCTCGACCTGGCGCGCTTCACCCTGGTCGGAGCCACCACCCGCACCGGCCTGATCACCGGTCCGCTGCGCGACCGCTTCGGCCTCGTCGCCCGTCTCGAGTACTACGACGCCGACGATCTGAGGCGCATCGTGGGCCGGGCGGCGCGCATCCTGGGGGTCGACATCACCGACGACGGCGCCGCCGAGATCGCCCGCCGGGCCCGCGGCACCCCCCGGATCGCCAACCGCCTCCTGCGCCAGGTGCGCGACTTCGCCGAGATCGAACGTGACGGGCACATCGACGCCGAGGTGGCGGCGGCCGGGCTGGCCTTCTTCGGGGTCGACGAGAGGGGCCTCGACAAGGCGTCCCGGGCGGTGCTCGACGCCGTCTGCCGGCGCTTCGGGGGTGGGCCGGTCGGCCTGTCGACCCTGGCCATCGCCGTGTCCGAACCCACCGAGACGGTCGAGGACGTCTACGAGCCCTACCTCATCCAACAGGGCCTGCTCATGCGCACCCCCCGGGGACGGGTGGCGACCCCGGCCGCCTTCGCCCATCTGGGCCTCGCCGCCCCCGGTCCGGCGCCCGCCCAGGACGGCCTGTTCGATCCCCCCGCCCCCTAGCGTGGGTCGGGTCATGGTGAGCGACCCGCCCCGGACCCCCGCCGACATCGACTACGAGCTCCCCGACCGGGCCATCGCCCAGGAGCCCCTCGCCGACCGGGCCGCGGCCCGCCTCCTCGTCGACACCGGCGTGGGGGTCGAGCA
>RFFY01000588.1 GCA_003697065.1 Actinomyces sp.
CCCGACAGGGCCAGCTCGACCAGGCCCACCCAGGCCGCGGTGTACACGGCCTCCTCGTCGAGGGCGGCCGTCCACAGGGGGTAGAGGGTCTCGAGCCAGCCGAACAGGGGCGCCCGGGTCATGGGGGCGTAGGCCCGGGTGAGGTTCTGGTAGAGGTGGTGGTGGGTGTTGACCAGGCCCGGGGTGACCAGGCAGCCGGCGGCCGACACCACCCGGCGGGCGGGTGGCACCGGATCGCCGGGCCCGCCCACGCCCGACACGAAACCGTCGGTGACCGCCACCCAGCCTCCGGGGATCTCGCGGCGTCGGGCGTCGACGGTGGCGACGAGTTCGGCGTCGCGCACGACGAGGTCGGCGGCCGGGGGGGCGTCGGAACCGGATGCCACGGCGACGACGCTAGCGCCGGCCCGCCGCAGGGTCGGCGTGGGTGTCCCGATACCCCCGGTTCGCCGCTCGGCGGTGAGGGCTAGCATCGCCGCCATGTCCGTGGCCGAGGTCTCCGCCCCCCGCATCGACGGCGACCGCCTCCTACGCCGCCTCGACGAGCTGGCCACCATCGGCGCCATCGAGGGCACCCGGGGGTGCAGCCGCCTGGCCCTCACCGACGCCGACCGGGCCGGTCGCGACCTCGTCGTCGCCTGGATGCGCGAGCTCGGCCTCGAGCTCGCCGTCGATGCCGTGGGCAACGTCGTCGCCACCCAGCCCTGGCCCGACGACACCGCCCCGGTGCTGATGGGCTCCCACATCGACACCGTGGCCACGGGGGGCCGCTACGACGGCAACCTCGGTGTGCTCGCCGGCCTGGAGGTGATCGAGACCGTCCTGACGGCGGGCCTCGCTCTCGAGCGCCCCCTCGCCGTCGCCTTCTTCACCGACGAGGAGGGCGCCCGCTTCCCGCCCGACATGCTCGGCAGCCTGGCCTACGTCGGCGGGATGACGGTCGAGGAGGCTCACGCCGTCACCGACCGCGACGGGATCCGGCTCGGTGACGAGCTGGCCCGTATCGGCTACCTGGGTCCCGAACCGTGCCCCGGCCGCCCGCCCCACGCCTACGTCGAGCTCCACATCGAGCAGGGCCCGGTGCTCGAGGAGACGGGACATCGCATCGGAGCCGTCACCGGGGTGCAGGGCATCTCGTGGCGCGAGTTCACCGTCACCGGTCAGTCGAACCATGCCGGCACCACACCGATGCATCTGCGTCACGACGCCGGGCACGTGGCCGCCCGGGTGGCGGTGGCGGTGCGGGAGCTGGCCCGCGAACTCGGGGGCGCCCAGGTCGCCACCGTGGGCCGGCTCGACCTGCACCCCGATCTCGTCAACGTGGTGGCGGGTCAGGCGGTGTTCACCGTCGACCTGCGCAACACCGACGAGGCCACCCTGCGAC
>RFFY01000589.1 GCA_003697065.1 Actinomyces sp.
CCTTTCGACCCGACGACCTCGACGAGCTCGTGGCCGTGAACAACCGGGCCTTCGCCTGGCACCCCGAGCAGGGGGGTCGTCGCCGCGAGGACCTCGAACGCATCATGGCCGAGAGCTGGTTCGACCCCGATGGGCTGCGTCTCCTCCACCTCGACGGGCGCCTCGCCGGCTTCTGCTGGACCAAGATCCACGCCGACCACGACCCACCTCTCGGCGAGATCTACGTCATCGGGATCGATCCCGACTTCCACGGCCGCGGTCTCGGCGTCGGCTTGACCCTCGCCGGCCTCGACTGGCTCGCCGACCGTGGCCTTCGTCACGCCATGCTCTACGTCGAGTCCGACAACGACCCCGCCAACGCCACCTACCGCCGGATCGGCTTCACCCACCACCACACCGACCGCGCCTACCGGCGCGACGCCCCCGGGCAGGTCGCCCCGTGACCGCTCTCCCCTTCGGCCCGTGACTCCCACCAGCCTCCTCGATCTCGATCGGGACCAGCTCGCCGCCGCCTGCGCGGACGAACCGCCCTACCGCGTCGACCAGATCTGGCGGGGCCTGTACGAACGGGCGGCCCGCCCCGCCGAGATGACCGACCTGCCTCTGGCCCTCCGCCGCCGCCTGAGCGAGGATTTCGCGCCCGCCCTCACCGAGATCACCCGGCGCACCAGCGCCGACGGTGGCACCGTCAAGTGGTTGTGGCGACTCCACGACGACCGGGCCGTCGAGACCGTGCTCATGCACTACGACGAGCGGGTCACGGTGTGCGTCTCCACCCAGGCCGGCTGCGCCATGGGCTGCGGCTTCTGCGCCACCGGCCAGGCCGGCTTCGAGCGCCACCTGAGCACCGGGGAGATCGTGGCCCAGGTCCTCGAGGCCCGGCGGGCCGCCGCCCCCCGGCGGGTGTCCAACGTGGTCTTCATGGGCATGGGCGAACCCCTCGCCAACTACGACCGGACCTGGGCCGCCATCGAACGGATCCACGACGACATGGGGATCTCGGCCCGCCACATCACGGTGTCGACGGTGGGCCTGGTGCCGGGCATCGAACGCCTCGCCACCGAACGCCTGCCCGTCAACCTCGCCGTCTCCCTCCACGCCGCCGACGACGAGCTGCGCGACCGCCTCGTGCCCGTCAACCGGCGCTGGCCCCTCGAGGAGCTGGCCCGGGCGTGCGAGCACCACCGCGTCGCCACGGGCCGGCGCCTGTCCTTCGAGTGGGCCCTGATCGACGGGGTCAACGACCGTCCCGACGACGCCCGACGCCTGGCGGCCTACGCCAAGCGCCTCCGGGCCCACGTCAACCTCATCCCCCTCAATCCGACCCCGGGTTGGCCCACCCGGGGCACACCGCCGGCGGGCGTCCGGGCGTTTCGCGACGCTCTCGCCCGCCGCGGGGTCAACGTCACGGTGCGCCGTAACCGGGGCGCCGACATCGAGGCCGCCTGCGGCCAGCTCCGGGTCGAGAGGCGCCCCCGTAACGCCCGGGCCACCAGCGAAACCCCCACGGACTCCATACTGGAACGATGAACGATCGCCGTTGGGTCAACCCCCACCAACCCCAGACCCTCTACATCGCCCAGATCCTGCTCTACCTCCAGGCCGGGTTCGGGCTCCTGCTGGCCCTCGTCACGGGCTTCGCCGTGCATCCCCTGTTCCTCGCCCTGTGGATCGCCGCCATCTTCGCCGCCAACGGTTTGGCCAACGAGGACCGCTGGGGCTACCAGCTCGCCGTCGTCGTCGCCCTGGCACCCTTCGCTCTGCGCATCCTGCTGGCGACCCTCGACGGACCCGGGGCCCTGTTCGCCGATCCCCTCGGCCTCCTCTTCGAGATCGCCCTCGCCGCTTTGGTGCTGCACCCCCTGTCCCGCGACTACCAGAGAGTCTGGTTCCGATGACCCGCCACGGGGCTCGCAGCGAGGGCCCGCCGGTTCTCGACGACGGGGTCCGCCTCGACCCCGACCACCTGCCCACCGGCGACGACAAGCGCCGGGCGGTGCGGGCCATGTTCGACGCCATCGCCCCCCGCTACGACCTCGTCAACCGGCTCATGACCTTCGGCCTCGACGTGCGGTGGCGGCGCCGGACCGTGCGCTCCCTGGCTCTGCCGCCCGGCTCCGTCGTGGCCGACCTCGCCTGCGGGACCGGCGACTTCTGCCGCGAACTCGCCCGGCGCGGCCACGTCCCCGTGGGTTTCGACCTCTCGGTCGGCATGTTGCGCGCCGCCCGCACCGACGCTCCTTTGGTCCACGCCGACGTGTTGACCCTGCCCGTCGCCGACGGCGCCGTCGACGGGGCCGTGAGCGGCTTCGCCCTGCGCAACCTCGTCGAACTGCCCGCCTTCTTCGACGAGCTGGCCCGCGTCGTGCGCCCGGGGGGACGGATCGGACTGCTGGAGGTGGCCGAACCCGCCAACCGCCTCGTCCGCCGCGCCCATGCGGTCTACTTCGGGCGGGTCGTGCCCCGCATCGGCGGCCTCTTGTCCGACGCCACGGCCTACCGCTACCTGCCCAGCTCGGTGTCCTACCTCCCTTCGCCCGAGACCCTGCTCGACCAGCTCGCCGCCGCCGGCTTCACCGAGGTCGAGCGGCGCCTGTTGCCCACCGGCGCCGCCCAGCTCGTCACCGCCACCCGCGTCCGCCCCTGACCGTCC
>RFFY01000590.1 GCA_003697065.1 Actinomyces sp.
CGCCAGTCTCGTCCCACCGATACGGATTTTCAATCGCTTTCGATCGCGATGCCCGCCTCCCTCGTCAGCGCACCAGGCGGGCGAAGGCGCGCAGCTCCTCCACGAACAGCTCGGGTTGCTCGAAGGCGGCGAAGTGACCACCCCGGTCGAGCTCGTTCCAGTAGACGATGTCGCGGTAGCGCTGGGCCGCCCACCGCCGGCTCGAGCGGATGATCTCCTTCGGGAAGGCGCTCACGCCCGTGGGGATGTCGACGGTGCCCTCGGAGAAGCTGGTGAAACTCTCCCAGTAGAGGCGGGCCGACGAGGCCGCCGACGCCGTGAACCAGTACACCGACACATTGGCGAGGAGCTCGTCTCGGGTCAGGACGTTCTCGGGGTGCCCGTCGCAGTCCGTCCACGCCCAGAACTTCTCGAGGATCCACGCCGCCTGGCCCGCCGGCGAGTCGACCAGCCCGTAGCCCAGGGTCTGGGGACGGGTGGACTGCTGCTTCGAGTAGCCCGAGTCCCACCGGTCGTAGTGGGCGAAACCCTCGAGGGCCGCCTGCTCGACCGGGGTCAGGTCGTCCATGGTCGCCGGATCGGGGGCCGCCACCGGCATGTTGGTGTGGATGGCGATACAGCCGCCCCGGTTCTGCATGCCGATCTGGGTGGTCACCGCCGCGCCCCAGTCACCGCCCTGGGCCACCCACCGCTCGTAGCCCAGACGGGTCATGAGCTCGTGCCAGGCCGACGCGATCCGCTCCACGCCCCAGCCCGTCGTGGTGGGCTTGTCGCTCCAGCCGTAACCCGGCAGGGAGGGCAGGACCACGTGGAAGGCGTCGGCGGCGTCGCCACCGTGGGCGGTCGGGTCGACCAGGGGCCCGATGATCTTCTGGAACTCCACGATCGAGCCGGGCCACCCGTGGGTGATGACGACGGGCAGGGCGTTCTCGTGGGGTGAGCGGATGTGCTGGACATGGATCCCCAGCCCGTCGATCACGGTGCGGAACTGGGGATGGGCGTTCAGACCCGCCTCGACCGCCCGCCAGTCGAAGGTGTCGGCCCAGTAGGCGCACACCTCGCGCATGTA
>RFFY01000591.1 GCA_003697065.1 Actinomyces sp.
GGCGCCGCCGCCAGCTGGCGCAGACGGGTGATGCCGTCGGGAGAGCCCCGCAGGAACAAGACGTCGCCCGGTACGAGAATCGTCTCCCCGTCCACGTCGGTGATCCAGTCCCGGTCGCGCCGGATGGCGATGATCCGCATCCCGGTCTGGACGGGCAACTCGAGCGCCTCGACCGGTCGGTGGGCCATGTGGGAGCCCTCCGACACGAGGACCCGGTGGGAGACCTCCTCGGCCTGGGACAGGTCGGCCACCAGCTGGGCCGGGATCCCGAGGCGGTGGGTGACGATGCGGGCGATGTCCACGGCGTCGTTGGCGATCCGCTCGATGGCGGAGATCACCTGCAGCACCGAGGCCATCCCGTCGGCGTCGCGGGGGCTGCGGACAGCCAGCACACAGATGGCCCGCATGTCCTGGACGAGCTCGCTCATCTTCTCCTCGAGCTCGCCCACCTCCTCGGCCATGTCCGGATCGCCGAAGTACAAGGCGGCGTAGGCCAGGTCGACCATCAGCTCCGAGGTGTCCTTGGCCTCGGCGAGCATCTCCCGCAGATTCCGCGGTCTGTCGTCCATCAACTCTCCCGTTTCCTGTGGTCCATGCTAGGCGTCCCCGCTCACACGATCCCGACGGCGGCGGCGGCCAGCAGGAGGGTGAAGACCCCGACCACGTCGAGGGTCGACTGCACGATGGGTATCCCGTAGGTGTCGGGGTCGAGTCCGAAGCGCACGGCGACGAGGGTGCCGTAGTAGCCGACGGCGACGACGACGAGGGTGGCGAGCAGGCCGCCGATCACCGACACGGCGATGAGGTCGACCATCCCCGGCGACGAGGCCCCGGTGAACCAGGCGGCCATCTGGGCGGTGGCGCCCCGGAGAGCGAAGACCGGGACCGACAAGGTCACGACGAGGGTGGCCTCGGACCAGGCGGCGGCGGTCGGGACCGGCTCGGGGGCGATGAGGCCCAGATGGAAGCGGGTGGACAGGCGGCTCGACAGGACCCCGCCCAACGCCCCCGCCCCGCCGAGGAAGCCGGGCAGCAGGATCAACAGCACCTCGACGGTGACGAAGTCCTCGAGGCGCTTTTCCGCCGCGATGCCCGCCACCAGGTCGAGCAGGGCCGCCAGGACGAGCACCGGCATCGATTCCCACACGACGGTGGCCAACAGGTCGAGCGCCGAGCGTCGGACCGACACCACCGCCAGCGCCGCCACCACGACGAGCAGGGCCGCCAGGACCGGGGTGAGGGGTTCGATCCCCGCTCCCTGGGCCCCGATGAGCAGGCCGACGACGGCCAGCACGTCGCCGGCGGCCGACACGACGGGGACCACGACGTTGTCGAGGTCCCACCCCCGGCGGGCCGCCAGCGCCGCCAGGGCCAAGGCGATGGCCACCAGGACGAGGCCGGCGAAGGTGCCCGCCACCGTCGACACGAC
>RFFY01000093.1 GCA_003697065.1 Actinomyces sp.
GCGAGTTGTCGACATCACGGCGAGCCGGGTCCGGCAGGACGGTCGGGCCGTGGGTCTCACCCAGACCGACCCAGCCGTCGGGTCTCTCAGTCGAGCAGCTCCCCCAGGTCGGGGCTGATGGGCACCAGGCGGCCCGACGGGTCGAGATCGACGAGGCCCAGGGCCACCACCTCGTCACGGTCGGCGGCCAGCTTCGAGGCTCCCCCGCCGAAGGCACCGGTGTCGCCGAGGCGGCGGCGCAGGTCCTCGTGGGTCGCGGGAGCGTCGACGACGGCCCGCAGGTAGCGGCGGGCGTCGTTGGACAGGCGGGCCACCAGGGGACCCAGCTCCCCGGGCGGCGCCGGAACCGTCACCAGGGTGCAGGTGGTCACCACGGTGCGATGGCGGTCGAGGAGCCAGCCCGCGGCGGTGCTGGTCACGACCACGGGGAGGATCGCCACCCCCTCGCCGGGAGCGTCGGACACGGTGGCGAGGAAGTCGGCCGCCTCCTCGTCGAAGGGGTCGGTGGCCTCGACGACGAGGGCCAGCGCCACATCGGGTTGGCCCCTCAGGGTCCGCACGGCCTCCAGCCCCGCCAGGGCCCGCAGGCGGGTCTCGGAGGCCGTGGTCGCCTGCGCCAGGGCCTCCCCCGCCTTCCGCAGGGCGGCCGAGCCGGGGCGGCGGGCCAGCCACGACTCCACGGCGCCGGCCAGGGTGACGAGCCAGTCGTCGATCGCCCGACCCCGGCGGTAGGCCAGGGTCGTCACCTGCCAGTGCTCGGGTAGGGCCCCGGGGACGGCGGCCAGGGCCCGCTCACGCGCCGTCGAGGGCGGCCCGCTCACCACCACCCCGCCGGCGGCACGACCCGCGTCGAGGTCCCGGGCCTCGCTGGCAGCTGCGCTTGCCGGGGTGTCGTCGGTCATGGGCGCTCCCGCACCGGCGAGGGCCGGGCGGCCACCCGCCGGACCACCGGTGTCGGCACGACGACCGGTGGTCTCGACCACCCTAGGCCAGGAGACCCCCTCGGCGCGGGTCCCACGACCCACCCGGCGCACAGGCCATGGACCGTGGGGTGGGTCGGGCGGCTCATTTCGGTGGTCGGTGGTTGATGTCACAGAAGTCCCGGCCGATCAGGACGTCCGAGGAGGTCTCGATGATCCGCGATCGCTCCATCCGCACCAAGCTCGCTCTCATCGTGCTGGGTCCGGTGCTCGTCATGGTGGCCCTGGGGACCGCCGTGGTGAGACCCGCTCTGGCCGAGGTCGGCGACACCGACCGCAGCGCCCGCCTGGCCGAGTTCGTGCTCGCCTCGATGCAGTACCGCGACCAGGTCGAGCACGAACGCTTCGACTCCATCGCCCTCACCGGCGGCGCCGCCATGGTGACCCCCGACGCCCTGGCCGCCCAGCGGGCCGAGACCGACGCCGCCCGCAGCCACCTCCTCGACGTCGCCGAGAGCACCGCCATCACCTCCTTCGAGGCCGACATCGCCGACAAGGCCCGGGCCGTGCTGGACGCCGCCGCCGGCCTCGACGCCCTCCGCGCCGACGTCGACGCCGGGACGCTCCAGGACCCCCACGCCGTCGACGACGCCTTCCGTGACCTGCTGGCGCCCCAGCAGGACCTCCAGGTGATCCTGCGCTCCGCCGGCCAGGCCGAACTCGTGCGGGCCGGTGACGCCATCACCGCCTACTACGACGCCGAGGAGGCGTTCTCGGATCTCGGCGCCTTCGTCGGCGCCGGCCTCCACCAGGGCATGAGCCCCGAGGACCGCCGCCAGGCCGTCGCCCTCGAACACCTCGAGGAGGCCCAGTTCGACCGTTTCGGCCTCATCGGCGATCCCGCCCAGGCCGCCGCCCTGCGGACCATCCTCGACTCGGACCTCCACGAGCAGTTCGAGACCATGCTCGACACCACGGTGGGCTCCCTGACCGGTTCCCTGGCCGCCACGCCCGACGAGTGGTGGCCCGTCGTCAGTGACTTCTTCGACGTCATCAACGAGCTCGAGGAGGAGGTCTTCGTCTCCTTCGTGGACCAGGCCGCCGCCACCCACGACGCCGCCCGCTCCGACGCCCTCCTCGCCGGCGGCGCCAGCGCCCTGGCCGCCGTCGTGGCCCTCGCCGTCGCCTTCGGTTTCGGCCGCCGTCTCGCCACCCGGGTCCGGCGCCTGTCCGAGGAGGCCCACGAGGCCGCCGCCGAGCGCCTGCCCGCGGTCCTCGCCGAGGTCGGCGAGGTCGACGCCGACGAGATCGCCGATCACCTGCCCACCGTCGCCATCGACGGGCGGGACGAGATCGGCACCCTGGCCGATTCGTTCAACGCCGTGCTGCAGACTGCGGTGGAGACCTCGATCGATCACGTGCAGAAGAGGGCCGAGGCCATGACACGGGTGCTCACCAGCCTCGGGCGACGCAACCAGGCCCTCATCGAACGCCAGCTCGGCATCCTCGACGGGCTCGAGGCCCGGGTCGAGGACGACGAGATCCTCGACGGCCTCTTCCGTATCGACCACATGATCACCCGCCTGCGGCGCAACTCCGAGAACCTGCTCGTGCTCGCCTCGGACCGACCCGCCCGCAACTGGAGCCGCCCCGTGCCCCTCCTGGACGTCGTCCGGGGCGCCCTGGCCGAGGTCGACGACCTGAGCCGGGTCGACATCGACCTCGCCGGAGTCGCCACCCACACCGTCGTCGGCTCCCGCGCCGTCGACCTGTCCCACATCCTGGCCGAGCTCATCGACAACGCCCTGGCCTACTCCCCCCCGACCGAGCCCGTCGCCATCCGGGCCAGCGCCGGCCGCGACAGCGTGCGCCTCTGGGTCATCGACCGGGGCGTGGGCATGAGCCCCGACGAACTCGACGACGCCAACCACCGAATCTCGTCGGCCACCGACATCACCGAGGTCGAGACCGACCGGATCGGGTTCCAGGTCGTCGGCCGCCTCGCCCAGCGGGTCGGCGTGACCGTCGCCATCCAGCCCAACCCCGGCGGTGGCCTGGCCGCCTCGGTCGACCTGCCCGACGACATCTTCGACCGGGGCCAACCCGAGGAGACCTCCCCCCTGGCCGTCGACACCCCCGCTACGCCGGCGGCGACGCCCGCCCCC
>RFFY01000592.1 GCA_003697065.1 Actinomyces sp.
CCCGTCCCCGGTCGGAAGTGGGGGACCAGGGGACGGGGCGCCTAGGGTGCGGGCCCGTGGAACTCGTCATCGTCCGCCACGCGCGACCGGTCCGCCTCGAGGTTGACGAGGGGCACGCCGACCCACCCCTGTCCGAGGTCGGTCGGGCCCAGGCCCGCCGCACGGCCGAGGCCCTCGCCGCCGAGGGTGTCGACCACATCGTGTCGTCCTCGATGCGTCGGGCCCTGGAGACCGCCCGTCCTCTCGCCGACCGGCTCGGGCTCGACATCGAGGTGCGCGACGACCTGCGCGAGTCGGATCACCGCTCGAGCGTGTACGTGCCCGCCGAGGAGATGAGCCGGGACGACCCGGCCACCGCCCACTACTTCGACGACCCGATGGCGGCGATCTTCTCCGACGGTCTCGAGGAGTTCGAAAAGAGGGTGGTGAACGGCTTCGACGAGGTCATCGCCGCCAACCGCTCGCGCCGGGTGGCGGTGTTCTGCCACGGCATGGTCACCGCCGTGTACCTGCGCTCGATCCTCCACTTCGACAACGTCATGGGCCTGCTGGTCGATTACTGCGGGATCACCCGGGTGCGGGCGTCCTCGACGGGGGTCCGTACGGTGAAGTCGGTCAACGAGACCCACCACGTGCGGGATCTCCTCACGTGAGAGGGTCCACCCGGCGGGTCGTGCGCGTGAGCGGGGGCCGACCCGTCCTCGCCACCGAGCCCGTTCCCGCGGCCGGCGACGACGAGGTGCTCGTACGGGTGGCGTCGGCCGGGGTGTGCGGCTCCGACCTGCACCTCCTCGACGCCGGCTTCCTCGAGGGCCGGATCCCCGGTCACGAGATCGCCGGCCACACGCCCGACGGGACGCCGGTGGCGGTGGAGCCCCTGGTGTCGTGCGGGGTGTGCGCCGCCTGCCGGTCGGGGGCGCGTAATCGCTGCGAGCGTCACACCGCACCGTTGGGGATCGAACTCGACGGGGGCATGGCCGACGCCCTGGTGGTCCCCGCCGCCGCTCTGGTCCCCCTGCCCGCCGGGGTGTCGCCCCACGACGCCTGTCTGGTCGAGCCCCTGGCGGTGGCGGTGCACGGGCTCGAGCGCGTCCGGCCGGCGCCGGGCGAGCGTCTCCTCGTCATCGGTGGGGGGCCGATCGGTTTGGCGGTGGCGGCGGTGGCCGTCGCCGCCGGGCTCGCAGTCGACCTCGTGGGGCGCCACGCCCACCAGCGGGAGGCGGCCGAACGCCTCGGGGCCCGGGCCGAGGAGTCGGGGGCGCCCGACGGTTTCGACGCCTACCCCGTGGTCGTCGACGCCGTGGGCTCGTCGGCATCGCTCGCCGAGGCCGTCCGCCGGGTGAGGCCCGAGGGTCGGATCGGGATCGTCGGGATTTTCTGGGAGCCGGTGCGCCTCGACATCTCGGTGTGCATGAAGGAGGTCGAGCTGGTGCCCTCGATGATGTACGGCTGTACGGCGCGGGGGCGCGACATCGACGCCGCCGCCGGCCTTCTCGCCCGTCATCCCGAGTGGGCGTCGGCCCTGGTCACCCACCGTCTCCCCCTCGACGCC
>RFFY01000094.1 GCA_003697065.1 Actinomyces sp.
AGGGGGGAGGGGGGAGCCGGAACGTAAGGGGCGAGGGGGGTCAGGTGTCGCGGGCGACGACGTAGTCGGCGATGGCGGCCAGGGCCCGGCGGGCGGGGCCGTCGGGCAGGCCGTCCAGGGCCGCCTGGGACCGGTCCAGGAGCTGGGCGACCTCGGCCTCGACGGCGGCGACGGCGCCGGTGTCGAGCATCACCTGCTGGATCGCCGCCACCCCGTCCTCGTCGAGATCGGGGCCGATGCCGTCGAGCACGGCTGTCTGGGCGGGGTCGGCGAAGTGCCGCGCCCGCGCCAACAGCAGGGTCGGCTTGCCCTCACGCAGATCCTCCCCGACGGGTTTGCCCGTCACCGCCGGATCACCGAACACCCCCAGGAGATCGTCGACGAGCTGGAAGGCGACACCCAGGGGTGTGCCGTGGGCGGCCAGGGGCTCGCTCATGTCGGGGCGTCCGGCCAGGGCCGCTCCGAGCTGGAGGGGGCGCACGACGGTATAGCCGGCGGTCTTGTGGGCGACGATGGTGCGGGCACCCTCCTCGTCGACACCGCCGCGGGCGGTGCCCAGCACGTCGAGGTACTGGCCCATGTTGAGCTCGCTGCGCAGCTCGTCCCACACCTCGCGGACCGGGTCGTCGACGGGACCCAGCACCCGGTCGGCGAGCACCATCGCCATGTCACCGACGAGGACCGCCACCGCCTCCCCGAAGCGTCGGGCCTCGCCCCGCCATCCCTCGGCGGCGTGGCGTTCGATGAAGCGCCGGTGCACCGTGGGCTGGCCACGGCGGGTGGCGGATCCGTCCATCACGTCGTCGTGGGCGAGGGCGAAGGCGTGCAGGAGCTCCAGGGCGCAGCCGGCCTCGACCGGGGCGGGATCGTCGGGGTCGCCGCCGGCCGCCACCCAGCCCCAGTGGCAGTAGGCGGGGCGGATCCTCTTGCCGCCGGCGGTGACGAGGGCGCTCAGGGCGGCGAGGGGCTCGTCGAGGGCGGGGTCGAGGTCCCGCCACCGTCGCCGTTCGGCGTCCAGGATCTCGACGAGGCGGGTCTCGACACGACGGGCGACGTCGACGAGAGCCGGCGGAGCGGGGGTCACGGCTCGGCTCCGCCCTCCTCGAGCGGAAGGACGGGAGCGTCGGGACCGGCGCCGTCGTCGGGGGTGGGGGCGCCGAGGCCGGCGACCACGCGTTCGACCGTCACCCGGGCGGCGTCGATGCGCGAGCGGCAGTGGGCGATGAGGGCGGCCGCCCGTTCCACCCTCCGGGTGAGGATGTCCACGTCGACGTCGTCGCGTTCGAGCTCGTCGAGGATGTCCTCGAGTTCGGCGAGCGCTTCGGCGTAGCCCAGGGACGCGACGTCGCCATCGTCGGTGCCGGATCCGACCGTCCCGGGTTCCGCCGCGGCGTCGTGTGGGTCGTTCACTGCTCGTCCTCGGTGTCGGCGCCCGGGGTCCGCCGGGGGTGCACGGCCTCGATCGTACCGGTGAGGGTCCCGTCGGCGAGGATCGTCGTGACCGACTCGCCGGGCGTGACCTGACCCGTCGAGCGCACGACCGTGCCGTCACCGCGGCGTGTGATCGACCATCCCCGGTCGAGCAGGCGCACGGGATCGAGGGCCCGGCGGCGCAGGTCGACGGCGTCGAGGTGGCGCCGGGCCGCGGCGAGGCGCCGCTCGGCCCGGGCGGCGAGGGTGGCCGAGCCGTGGGTGAGACGCCGGTCCGCCCCGGCGACCCACGAGAGCGAGCGCCGGGCCAGTCGATCGGCCAGATGGTCGAGATGGGAGGCGGCGCGCACGTCGGCGGTCGCCGCCACCCGCACCAGGCGACGCGCCCGCCCGTCGAGCTCGTGACGGTGGCGCTGGGCGAGGACGTCGCCGCGGTGTCCGAGGCGCCGGTGGTGACCGTCGAGACGGGCGGTGGCGGTGTCGAGGGTCCGCCGGGCGGCGGGGCCGATCCGGGCGACGGCGTCGTCGAGCCGGCCCCTGGCCTCGGCGATCACCGACACCACGAACTCGGCGGCGGCGGTGGGGGTCGCCCGGGCGGTGTGGGCGACGAGGTCGGCGACCGACTCGTCGATCTCGTGACCGATGCCGGTGACCACGGGGACGGGGCAGGCAGCGATGGCCCGGGCCACCGTCTCGTGGTCGAAGGCGGCCAGGTCGGTGCGGGCACCGCCGCCCCGCACCACCAGGACGAGGTCGACATCGGCGGCGGTGACGGCGTCGAGGGCGGCGACGAGGGAGCGGGGGGCGTCGGCGCCCTGGACGAGGGCGTCGCATTCGACGAGGGTGACCCCGTACCCGGCGTTGGCGAAGACGCGGTGCACGTCGGCGGCGGCCGCCGAGTCGCGGGCGGTGACGAGACCGACGCGTCCGGGCAGCACGGGCAGGGGGAGGCGCCGGTTCAGCTCGGTCAGCCCCTCGGCCCGGAGGCGCCGCAGCACGGCCTCCTTGTCGGCGGCGAGGCGAGCGATGGTGTAGCTGGGGTCGATGGTCGTCATCCTCAGCTGGAGCCGCCCCTGGGGCGCGTAGAAGGCGACGGCGGCCTGGATGCGGATACGGACCCCGTCGCCCATCTTGACCGCGCCGCCGTGGCGCCTCAGGAGGGCGTTCACCCGACGGCGGGCGTCGTCGAAGAGCACCACCGCCACCCGGGCCACCGGCGCCCGGCCCGCTTCGGGGGCGGGCTCGACCAGGTCGAACCAGCGCATGCCGTTGCGGCCTTCGGTGTAGTTGGCGATCTCGCCTTCGACCCACAGGCCGTAGGGGAAGGCCTCGTCGAGCAGACGCCCGAGCAGGTCGGCGAGCTCGGCCACCGTCAGGGTGTGCTCCACGACCGTGACGCTAGCGGTCGGTGCCGGCCCGCGGGGCGGGCGTCGGGGTCAGGAGCCGGTGAAGAAGTCGAGCACGGCCGCCGTCGCGTCGAGGTCGCGGCTGGCCCCGGGACGGGTTCCGCCGGGCCAGGGGTGACCGGCTCCGGCGACGACGACGAGGCGGGCGGAGGTGGCGTCGCGGCAGTCGTCGTAGCCCGAGGTCGTGAGCGGGCCCGAGGTGGTCGCGGCCACCGGGGTCCGACAGTCGAAGGCCCGGGCCCACATCTCGAGGGTCTCGGCCATGGAGCGGTAGGAGACGGCGACGACGCTGCGGGGCCCGCGTCCGCCCTCGAGGGGATGGTGCTCGTCGGCGTCGCCGTGGATCGCCAGCAGGTCGACGCCGTGATCGGGGGTGCAGGCGCCGGTGATCTCCAGGGAGCCGGCCACGGGGGCGATGGCGGCCACACGGGAGGCGCGGGCGCAGGCGTAGGCGAAGGCGAGCATGGCGCCGTTGGAGTGCCCGGTGACGTACAGGTGGCGGACACCGGCCGCGGCGTCGACGGCATCGACCACGGCGTCGAGGAAGGCGATGTCGTCGACGTCCTCGCGCACGGCGCTCCCACAGCACCGGCCGGCGTTCCAGGTCCGCACCCGAGGCCCCAGCGGGGAACGCAGCTCCCGTCCGTCGGGGAAGGCGACGACGAAGCCCCGCTCGGTGGCCCGGGTGTCGAGGCCGGTGATGTCGGCGAACCCGTCGCCCGAACCCAGACCGCCGTGGAGCGCCACGACGAGGTCGACGGGGCCGGGGGGCGCGGGATCGGGAACGTCGAGGCGGTAGGTGCGCTCGACGCCGTCGAGGGTCAGGGTGTGGTGGCTGGTCCCGGCGACGAGGCCGGGCGTGTCCGGAGACGTCGCGGGCGGGGGCGAGGGGGCCGGCTCGTCGCCGGACCCTGGCACCGAGGAGCTCGTCGCCGTGGTGTCCGGTGAGGCCGGCGTCGCCGGCTCCGAGCGGAGGCGACCGCAGGAGGTCGTGACGACCAGGGCGGCCACGAGGGCGACGACGAGGCGGCGCTCGATCATCACGGAGCGGGCGGATCGGGGGCGGTCGGGTCGGCCCGGTCGGCGGCCTCGACGTCCTCGCGGCGAATGCCGAGCAGGAACAGCACGGCGTCGAGGTAGGGCACCCGCAGGGCGGTGTCGGCCACCTCGCGCACGACCGGCTTGGCGTTGAAGGCGATACCGAGCCCGGCGACCTCGAGCATGTCGATGTCGTTGGCCCCGTCACCGACGGCGACGGTCTGCTCCCGTGGGATCCCGAGGCGGTCGGCGAGCTCGACGAGGTAGCGGGCCTTGGCGGCCCGGTCGACGATGCCACCCACGAGACGGCCGGTGAGGCGACCGTCGACGAGCTCGAGCCGGTTGGCGTGGGCGTGGTCGATCCCGAGGCGACGCTGCAGGTCGTCGGTGAACACCGTGAAGCCGCCGGAGACGATGGCGGTCGTGTAGCCGAGGCGGCGCAGGGTACGCACGAAGGTCCGAGCGCCGGGGGTGAGGCGCAGGTGCTCGAGCGCCCGGCGGACGGCGGCGGTGTCGAGACCGGCGAGGAGGGCCACCCGCGCCCGCAGGCTGGCTTCGAAGTCGAGCTCGCCCGCCATGGCCCGGGTGGTGAGATCACGGACCTCGTCGAGGTGACCGGCCTCGGCCGCCAGGAGCTCGATGGCCTCGTCCCGCACCAGGGTGGAGTCGACGTCGAGGACGACGAGACGCTTGGCCCGCCGCCCCAGACCCTCGGCCTGCACGGCGACGTCGAGACCGCTGTGGCGCGCCGCGGCCCCCAACAGAGCCGCACGGAGCTTGGTGGGATCGCCCCCGCGGACCAGCAGTTCGTAGCTCATCACCGGATAGCGCGAGAGACGCACGATCCGGTCGATGTTGGCCCCGGCGTCGGCGATGGCGTCGGCGGCGGCGCCGAGCTCGGCCGGGGTCAGTTCGGGGCCCAGGAGGGTGACGACGTGGCCGGCCGTCGCGTGTTCGGCCAGGCTCGGCGGCTCGTCGCCGAGCACGTCGAAGTCGACGTCGATGCCGCGCTCCCACCCGAACAACAGGAGGTTGCGCAGCAGGTCGCGGCCCTCGGGGACCTCGACCACCAGCCCCAGGGTGAGGCGTCCCCGGATGACGATCTGTTCGATGTCGTGGACCCGGGCACCGGCGGCGTCGAGCACGGCCATGAGGCCGGCGGTGATGCCGGGGTGGTCGGGACCCGAGACCCGCACGAGGATCGACTGGCCGTCATCGACCGCGCTCACGGTCCCAGGCTAGGCGGCCGGCGTCCCCGGGCCGGGCCGCGACGAAGTACCCCCCCGGGATCAGGCGCTGATCCGGACCCAGGTGCCGCAGCCGTCGGACTCGAAGGCGACATCGCTGGGAGCGATCGCCACCGTGACCGTCGCGCCCGGATCCCAGTTGTCGTTCTGGATGATGTCGGCGAAGCTCCCGCCGAGCCCCGACAGGCGGGCGAAGTAGCAGTTGATCGAGCTCGTGGGAACCACCGTCCGGTAGGTTCCCGGCACGATCTCGCTGCCCACGAGCCAGACGCCGTCACCGGGGATCACGCCCCCGGTGGGTGAGGGTGCGGGACCCACGATGAAGCGGTCGTAGAAGCGCTTCAGGAAGGTGACGACCTCACCCCGGGTCACGGGGGCGTCCGGCGCGAAGGAGGTCGGTGTCCGTCCCGTGGTGATGTGGTTGTCCTTCGCCCACTGCACCGGACCGGCATAGAAGCGGTTGGCATCGACGTCGGTGAACCCGGCGACGGTCGCGCCGGCCATGGCGGCACCACCCAGAGCCAGGACCGCGATGACGACGGCGACGACGGTACGTAGTCGTGTGCTCATGTGTACTCCTCGTGTCCC
>RFFY01000593.1 GCA_003697065.1 Actinomyces sp.
GCCGGGCTCGAACGCATGCTGTCGGTCCTGCAGGGGGTCGACTCGGTCTGGGAGACCGACGAGTTCGTCGAACTCCTCGCCGCCGCCTCCCGTCTGACCGGGGTCGCCCACGGTGCCGACCCCCGCACCGACGTCTCCCTGCGCATCCTCGCCGACCACGCCCGCAGCACCACCTTCCTCATCTCCGACGGGGTGTTCCCCTCCAACGAGGCCCGCGGCTACGTCCTGCGCCGCATCCTGCGCCGGGCCGTCCGCCACGCCTTCCTGCTGGGGGTCGACGAGCCCGTCATGGCCGGGATGGTCGACGCCGTCGTCGAGGTGATGGGGCCCGACTACCCCGAGCTCGTGCGCGACCACGCCTACGTCCGTGACGTGGTCGCCCGCGAGGAGCTCCGCTTCCGCGAGACCCTGCGGACGGGTCAGAACATTCTCGATCAGCACCTGGCCCGGCTCGAGGCCGGCGAGGCCCTGCCGGGCGAGATCGCCTTCCAGCTCCACGACACCTACGGGTTCCCCCTCGAGCTGACCGCCGAGATCGCCGCCGAGCGGGGCGTGGCCGTCGACACCGAGGGCTTCGCCGCCGCCATGGCCGCCCAGCAGGAACGGGCCAAGGCCGCCCGCCGGGTCGCGACCGGCGCCGACGAGGGACCCTGGGCCGAGCTGCTCGACGAATTCGGTGAGACCGACTTCATCGGCCGCGACGAGGTGTCGGGCACCGGTCGGGTCCTGTGGGTGGGGGAGGCCGGTGTCGTACTCGACCGCACCCCCTTCTACGCCGAGTCCGGCGGCCAGGTGGGCGACACCGGGGTGATCCGCACCGACACCGGCGAGGTGCGTGTCGTCGACACCCGCTACGCCGCGCCCGGGCTGCATCTCCACGTGGTCGAGCCGATCGAGGGCTCGATCGAGGTCGGCCAGCTGGCGGTGGCCACCATCGACGCCGAGCGGCGGGCCGCCATCCGCCGGAACCACACCGCCACCCACATCCTGCACTGGGCCCTGCGCGAGGTGCTCGGCGACCACGTCAAGCAGCAGGGGTCCTACGTGGGTCCCGACCGCCTGCGCTTCGACTTCAGCCACTTCGAGGCGCTCACCCCCGACCAGATCGAGGCGGTCGAGGATCTGGCCAACCGCGAGATCCTCGACAACGCACCGGTGCGTCACTTCGAGACGACCATGGAACGCGCCCGTGAGCTGGGGGCCATCGCCTTCTTCGGCGACAAGTACGGCGACATCGTCCGGGTGCTCGAGGCCGGGCGTCACTCCGTCGAGCTGTGCGGCGGCACCCATGTGCGCGCCCTGGGCGACATCGGGCTCCTGCACATCGTCTCGGAGGGCTCGATCGGCTCCAACATCCGCCGGGTCGAGGCCGTGACCGGTCTCGAGTCGCTGGCCGTGCTCCGGCGGGCCGAAGGGCTGGTGGCCCGGGCGGCCGAGGCGGTCGGGGTTCCCCCCGACGAACTGGTCGAGGGCATCGAGAAGCGTCTGGCCGAGGCCAAGGCGGTCCGGGCCGAACTCGAGCAGCTCAAGCGACAGTTGGCGGCGGCCCAGGCCCCCCGCCTGGCCGCCGAGGCCGTCGACGGCGTCGTGGTGGCCCGCGTCGACGAACTCGACCGCGACGGACTGCGCGAGCTGGCGGTCTCGGTCCGCGACCAGCCCGGGGTGCGGGCCGTCGTGCTGGGCGCCGCCCTCGAGGGGGGCGGGGTCGCCCTCGTGTCGGCCGTGACCCCCGACTCGGGGCTCGACGCCGGCGAGCTCATCGCCGAGGCGAAGAAGACGGTGGGCGGTGGTGGCCGACCGGCCCCCGACCTCGCCGTCGCCGGCGGTCGCGACCCCGAGCGCCTCGACGAGGCCCTCGACCAGGCTCGCGCCGCCGCCGGCCTCACCCGATGAGGGCCCTGGGACTCGACCTCGGCAGCGTCCGCATCGGGGTGGCGGTCAGCGACTCGGCGGGGACCCTGGCCACACCCGTCGAGGTGGTGCAACGCAGCGGCGACCGCGCCCGCGACCATCGCCGCATCGCCGATCTCGTGGCCGAATGGGAGGCCGAGATCGTCGTGGTCGGCCTGCCCCTGTCCCTCGACGGCACGATCGGTCCGGCGGCCCGGTCCGCCCTCGAGGAGACAGCCGAACTGGGTGACACCCTCGACGTGCCCGTCGTTTCCTACGATGAGCGCCTGACCACGGTCACCGCCGAGCGACACCTGAGGGAGCAGAAGATGACGAGCCCCGAGCGTCGACGCGTGGTCGACAAGGTGGCGGCGGCGGTCATGTTGCAGGCCTGGCTCGACGCGGGGATGCCCCATGGTCGCTGACCGGCCCCGCCGCGCCTGGGCGGCCTTCCTCACCGGCGCCAACACCGGGGCCCCCTCGCCGGTCCCCGCGCCCGACGCCGGTGGGGGCGGCGACGAGGCAGGATCCGGCACCGACCCCGACCCCCGCCCGCGAGCCCGGAGCCGGGCGGCGACCCGACCCGCTCCGGTCGCCACCCGACGGCTCCGACCCGTCACGGCGCCGACGGCACCCCCCGTGGTGCCCACCCGGGTCCCGCCCGGTGCGGTGCCTCCCGGTGCGGTGCCGCCCGCCGGCCCGCCACCCGGCACGCTGCCTGCCGGTGCGGTGCCGACCCCCGGGTCCCTGCCACCGGGCTCGGTGCTCGTCGTCGAAGAGGACCTCGAGGCCGACCCCCTGGTCGATCCGCGCTACGACCTCGACGACCGCAACTGGGTGCGCTACCGGCCCTCGCGCTCCGGCCTCATGCGCACCGTCCTGTTCGTGCTCCTCGCCCTGGCCTCGGTCCTGTGGGTACGGGGCCAGATCTACGCCTGGATCGACCGCCAGATCGACCCCGCCGGCGAGCCCGGCGAGCTCGTCGAGTTCACCATTCCCGACGGGGCCACCACCAACGACGTGGCCAGCGACCTCGC
>RFFY01000594.1 GCA_003697065.1 Actinomyces sp.
CCGGGGCCCGGAAGCGCTCGAGGTGGACGGCACACAGGCCCATCCCGAAGCGCAGCCCCGTGGGGTCGCCCACCGGCACGAGGTCGACGCGTCGCCCGCCGCGATCGACGACGAGCAGGCCGGCGGCCGGTTCGCCGCAACCGGGACGGGCACAACGGGCCATGAACCGACGCTAGCGGCGGCCCCCGGCCCGCCGGTGCATCCCCGACCCCGCTCGGCCGGCGCGATCCCCCCGCCGCCGACGCCGATCGCGGGTGCGTCCGGTACCGTTCGCCTCGTGCGTCGTCCCAGTCCCCTGCCCCCCGCCGCCCGGGCGGAGTTGGCCGCCGTCCTCGACCCCGCAGCCGGCCGCACCCTGCCCGGGATCCTCTACACCGACCCCGACGTCTTCGCCTGGGAGCTCGCCGCCCTGTGGGGCGGGACCTGGGTGTGCGTGGGCCGCCTCGACGACCTGCTCGCCGGGGTGACCCAAAGAGCCGTGCGCGCCGGCGAAGCCCTGGTCGTGCTCACCACCCCCGGCCCCGCCGACCTCGACGCCGTCCGTGCCTTTCACGGCGTGTGCCGTCACCGCGGCCACGAGCTGCTCACCGAGGGATCCGCCACCGATCGTCCGCGGATCGTGTGCCCCTACCACTCCTGGACCTTCGGGCTCGACGGGACCCTGGTCCGTATCGCCCGCGCCTCGGCCGTCGACGAAGCCACCCTCGACCGGACCGACTGGGGGCTGCTTGCCGTTCCCGTCGAGGTGTGGCGCGGGTGGGTCTTCGTCGGGCTCGACGATCCCCCGCCCTTCGGCGACCACATCGGCGAGCTCGACGACATCGTGGCCCCCTACGACCCCGCCACGCTGCCGGTGGCCCACCGCATCGTCTACGACGTCGCCGCCAACTGGAAGGTCGTCGCCGCCAACTACCACGAGTGCTACCACTGTCCGACCGTGCACCCCGAGCTGTCCCGGGTGGCCGATCCCGATGCCGACGAGAGCGTCCCAGCCGGGCGCGGCGACTGGATCGGTGGCCCCATGCCCCTCGCCGACGGGGCCGAGACCCTCTCGGAGACCGGTGCCGCCCTCGGGCCGCGGCTCCCGGGTGTCGACGACGAGGCCGCCCGCCGGGTGTGGCTGGGTCAGCTCCTGCCCAACCTGTTCGTCGCCGCCCACCCCGACCATCTCGTCACCCACCGCACCGTGCCCCTCGCCCCCGACCGGACCCTCGTCGAGTGCGACTGGCTGGCCCCCGCCGGCACGGACGTCTCCGGGTCGGTCGCCCTCTGGGACCGGGTCAACCGTCAGGACTGGGAGATCGTCGCCTCGGTCCAGCGGGGCGTCGCCGATCCGGGCTACCGACCCGGTCCCCTGCTCGAGGCCGAGGCGTCGGTGCGTCGCTACGAACAGGCGGTGGCCCGGGCCCACCTCACCGGCCGCCTGAGCGCCGACCGGGAGGCGGCCGACCGGCCCGCCGGCACGCCCCTGCGCGCCTGACCACCGAGCCCGCCCCATGATCCTCGCCTTCGACGCCGACGACACCCTCTGGCACAACGAGACCCGCTTCCAGGCCGTGCACCGCGCCTTCGAGGAGCTCCTGGCCGAGTGGGCCGACGCCACCACCGTCGACGACACCCTCTTCGCCACCGAGACCCGCAACCTCCCCCTGTTCGGGTACGGGGTGAAGTCGTTCACCCTCTCGATGATCGAAACGGCTGTCGAGCTCAGCGACGGGGCGGTGGACGCCGCCCGCATCGCCCGCATCATCGAGCTGGGTCGCCACCTCCTCGACGCTCCCGTCGAGCTCCTGCCCGACGTTCCCGAGGTCCTCGACACCCTCGCCGGGCGTCACCGCCTCGCCCTGGTCACCAAGGGCGACCTGTACGACCAGCTGTCCAAGATCGAGCGGTCCGGTCTCGCCGACCGCTTCTGGCGCACCGAGGTCGTCGCCCACAAGGACACCGCCACCTACGCCGGCGTGTTCGCCCGTTGGGGGGTTCCCGCCGCCGAGGTGGTCATGATCGGCAACTCCCTGCGTTCCGACGTCCTGCCCGTGCTCGAGCTGGGGGGTCGGGGGGTGCACGTGCCCTACGAGGTGACCTGGCGCCACGAGCACGTCGATCCGGTTCCCGGGGTCCCGGTTCTCGAGCGCCTGGCCGATCTCCCCGCCCTCGTCGAGGCGTGGACGGCCGACCCCCGAGCGGCCGACACCCAGACGTCCGACACCGGGCCGGCCGACACCCGGGCGGCCGACACGGCGGGCGGGGCCGCGTGAGGGTCCTCACCCCGGACGAGGTCGCGGCCTACGACGTGATCCCCCTCGAGCTCGCGGATCGCGTCCGCATCCAGCGCTGGCCCCTCCTGCCACCGGGGGTTGGTGGCCTCACCTGGGGCCGCTTCGTGCTGTTGCGGCGCGACGACGACAGGACCGGGCGCCGGCCCCTGCTGGCCCACGAGCTCGTCCACGTGCGTCAGTTCGCCGAACGGGGACGCCTCTGCTTCGGCGCCCGCTACCTCGCCGAGTACCTCGCGGGCCTCCTCCGTCACCGGCGTCACCGGGCCGCCTACCTGGCCATCTCCGCCGAGGTCGAAGCCCGGGCCGAGGCCGCCGCCTGGGCCCGTCGCCACCTGTGACATCCGCCCCCTGAGACCCTTGTCACGAGGGCCACCGTCGACTCGGAAGTGAGCGATCGTTCACCTAGGGTCGGAAGGGTGGTGACCCGACCCCCCACCGACCCCCCGCCGAGGCGCCACTCGCCGGTGACGGTCATGGTCGTGGCCCTCATCGGGGTGGCCGCCACCTCCTTCCCCATCACCGTGTTGTCGGCGGCCCTGCCCGACATCGCCGCCGACCTGGGCACCTCGAACGCCACCATCACCTGGGTCATCTCGGCACCCCTGCTGGCCTTCGCCGTGTTCACCCCCATGGCCGGCAAGCTCGGCGACCTCCACGGGCACCGTCGGATGTACCTGTGGGGGTTCACCGGCGCCGCCATCGGTTCACTCGCCACCGCCTTCGCCCCCGACGCCGCCACCCTCATCGCCTTACGGGTCCTGGCCCAGGCGGCCGCCTCGTCCACCGGGCCCTCGGCTCTGGCCATCTTGATGTCGGTCTTCCCCGACGAGCGCCGCACCTGGGTCGCCGGCATCTGGAGCGGGGTCCTCGCCGCCTCCCCCGCCCTGGGCGTGGCCCTCGGCGGCCCCCTCATCGACGCCACCTCGTGGCGCGTGCTGTTCGTCATCCAGGGCGTGGGCTCCGCCGTCGCCGTGTTGGCCTCGCTGCGGGTGCTGCCCGCCACCCCGCGCCGGCGCGACGTCACCTTCGACCTGCCCGGCGGGATCGCCCTCGGTGCCGGCGTCGGCGCGATCCTCTTCGCCCTCAACCGCTCGGCGCCGTGGGGCTGGACCAACCCCTTCGTCGTCGCCGGCCTGAGCGTCGGACCCGTCCTGCTCGCCCTCTTCGTGCTCGTCGAACGGCGGACGGATCACCCCCTCGTCCACCTACCCACCCTGCGACGCCGCAACGTGGCGGCCCCCATCGCCTCCCAGCTCTTCCTCAACGGGCCCTACATGGCCGGTCTGGTGCTCACGGCGCTGATGTTGTCGACCGTGTTCGACTACGACACCACCACGATCTCGCTCACCATCCTGCCCCGCCCCATCGCTTTCGCCGCCGGAGCCTGGACGGCCGGAGCGGCGGCCGCCCGCTTCGGCGGACGCACCGTGGTGGTGTCGGGGACGACCCTCGTCACCGCTTCCCTCGTCCTCATCGGCACCGCGGCCCTGACCCACGCGACCGCCCTCGTCGTCGTCGGGGTGCTGATCGCCGGCGCGGGCAGTGGCTTCTCCCGCCCGCCGATCATCGCCGCCCTGACCGAAGCCGTCGGCGAGGCCGACATGGGCGTGGGAACGGGCCTGTTGAACATGACGGGTCAGATCGGGGCCGCCGCCGGGATCAGCCTCCTCACCGCCCCCATCGGCGACGCCGCCGGCGGGCGCGAGTTCTTCGTGGTGTTCGTCGTGGCCGCCGTCGTCGCTGTGCTGGCCATCGTGGCGGCCCACGCCATCGCCTACGACGGACCGGTGGGCCGACCCACCCCGGCGGCGCCGAGTGCCCCCTGGTCGACGGCCCTCATGGCTCGCCTGCGCCGCAACGGCGA
>RFFY01000595.1 GCA_003697065.1 Actinomyces sp.
CGAGCGGTGGGCGCGGGGACGATCGGCGATGGTGAGGGAGCGGTCGGGCGTGGTGGTCGCCGGGGCGTCCGACGACACCGGGAACCTGGGGGTCACAGCTCTCAACCGTTCCATCCTCGCTGCCCTGCACCACCACCGACCCGATCTGGAGATCACCGTCTTCGACTTCGGGCAGGGCGAGCGGGTCGACACGTGCCGGGTGGGCGACACCGAGGTGGCCGTCCGCCGATGCGCCCACCGGCCCGGCCGGCGTTACTGGCGCTCCGACAATCTGAGCACGGCCCGCGCCCTGGCCCGCGTGGGGCCCCGTGTCGGTCCCGCCGCGTCCCTGGCCCGGGCCCGTGCCTGTCTCGACATCGGCGGGGGCGACAGCTTCACCGACCTGTACGGCCCGCAGCGCTTCGCCTTCATCGCCGCCCTTCGTCGCCTGGCGCTGGGGGTGGGGACACCTCTGGTTCTCCTTCCCCAGACCTACGGACCCTTCCGCTCCCCTCGTCGACGGGCGGAGGCGTCGCGTATCGTCCGTGCCGCCACCCAGTGCTGGGCCCGCGACCGTCGGTCCTTCGAGGCTCTGACCGACCTGGTCGGCGACGCCTTCGACCCGGCACGTCACCGTCTCGGCGTCGACGTGGCCTTCGCCCTCCCGCCGCGCCGTCCGGCGGATGCCGTGCTCGAAGCCCTCGGCGCCTGGTCGGAGCCGGGCACGGTCGGGCTCAACGTCAGCGGGCTCGTCTACAACGACCCCCGGGCGCGCGAGCGCTATGGGCACCGGCTCGACTACCGGGTGGTGGTCGACGAGCTGGTCCGCCGCCTGCTGGCCGAGGGGATCCCGCGTCTCCTGCTCGTGCCCCACGTCCACGCCGCCCCCGGCGAGATCGAGAGCGACCGGACGGCCTGCGAGGCCGTCCGTGACGCCGTGGATCCCTCGGGCCGTCGGATCCGGATCGCCCCCGACCTCGACGCCGACGAGATCAAGTGGGTTATCTCCCGGCTGGAGTGGTTCTGTGGCACGCGAATGCACGCCACCATCGCCGCTCTGTCGTCGGGCGTGCCCACCGCCACCATCGCCTACAGCCTGAAGGCGCTCGGGGTGTTCGAGTCCTGCGATGCCGGCGACCATGTCGCCGACGCCCGCGAGCTCGACGAGAACGAGGCCCTCGAGGTGGTGCTGGCGTCCTTCGCCCGTCGTCACGAACGCGAGCTCGTCGCCACGGCGGCCGAGCGGCAACGGCGCCGGGCGCTGGATCAGATGGCCGACATCCTCGAGGTCGTGGGATGAGGGTGCTCACCCGTCTCCTCTCGCGCCTGCCCGGCGCCCCGATCCGCTCGATCGCCGATGTGGTCGAACGCCAACTCTGCACGGGCTGTGGCATGTGTGCGGTCGTCCAGCCCGACGACCTGCGCATGGTCGACGACTACCACCTGGGTCGACGGCCGGTGCCCCGAGCGGGTCGGGAAGGAGCCGACACCACATCAGCGCTCGCCGTGTGTCCCGGCGTCAGTCTCGAGTGGCCCGTCCCCGACCCCGAGGCGTCGACGGCCCTGTGGAACGACTGGGGTCCGGTGCTCGAGGTGTGGGAAGGTCACGCCGTCGACCCGACGATCCGGCGCCGGGGCTCGAGCGGCGGTGTCGGTACCGCCCTCGCCTCCTTCGCCGTGGCCGGTGGAGGCCAGGAGGCGGTCGTGCACATCCGGGCCCGCGACGACATTCCCTACCTCAACGAGGCCACCGTGTCGGAGGATCCCGAGGCGGTGGCGGCCGCCGCCGGGAGCCGCTACTCCCCGGCGAGCGCCTGTGAGGGGCTGTCCGCGGCCCGTGGCCGTCGGGTCGC
Organism: Actinomyces sp.; assembly: GCA_003697065.1. GTDB lineage: Bacteria > Actinomycetota > Acidimicrobiia > Acidimicrobiales > Aldehydirespiratoraceae > J010. Next base: position 1,833 of record RFFY01000595.1, read on the forward strand.
CTTCGTCGGCAAGCCCTGCGAGGTGGCGGCAGTGGCCCGGGCCCGCACGGCCGCACCCCCGACGGTGGAGGGCGTCGAGGTGACGATCGCCATCTTCTGCGCCGGCACGCCGAGCGTCCGGGGCACTGTCGAGATGATGAACCGGCTGGGCTTCGCCGACCCGGCCGGCGTCGACCTGGTGCGGTACCGGGGCGAGGGCTGGCCGGGGCGGGCCGTCGTCGAGGGGCGGGGGGCCGACGGTGAACGGCGACAGGCGTCGCTCAGCTATCAGGAGAGCTGGGGCGAGGTGCTCCAGGCTCATCGCCAGTGGCGGTGCCACCTGTGTGTCGACCACACGGGAGAGTTCGCCGACCTGGCCGTGGGCGACCCCTGGTATCGCGAGGTCCGCGACGGCGAACCGGGCCGGTCGCTGGTGGTGGTCCGGACCCCGCGGGGTCGCGAGTTCGTCCGCCGCGCCCGCGAGGCGGGTGTGGTCGAGCTCGTCCGCGTGGACGACAGCGTCTTCCCCCGGTCACAACCCAACCTGCTCGACACCCGCGGCAGTGTGTGGGGTCGGATGGCGACCCTGCGGGCCCTGGGCCTGCCTGCTCCGCGTTACCGGGGTCCGGACCTGTTCTCGACCTGGCGGCGCCTCGGCACCCGATCGAAGATCTCGTCGGTGCTGGGCACGGTCCGCCGTATCGGGCGCCGCCGCCTTCTGCGCCGGGCCCGGGTGGTGCCCTTCGAACCGCGGCCCCCGGTCCGTTACCCGCCCGGCCGCCGTGAGCGGGTGGCGGAGGTGGGTAGCTCGTGAATGTCGACGATGCGGACATCGGGTTCGTCGGCGAGCAGGTCGAGGAAGCCGGCCAGCGCCGTGAACTTCTCCTCGTCGGTGTAGCACTCGTGATGGGTCATCACCCCGATCACGTCGAGGTGGCGGCGGAGGTGCCGGAAGAGGGCCGCCAGCTCCTCGGCCGAGCGTGTCACCCGGTGTCCCCGCCCGTCCTGATCGACGTCGATGGCGCAGGACCACTCGGTCACCCGACCGCCCGGGAGGCAGCGCCCGTGCCACGAGACGGTACGGCCGGCCAGGCTGGTCGTCGACAACAGATGCCCGACTCCGTAGGCGAGACGGGCGACGCGACCCGTGTGGACACCGGCGGAGAGGATCCGCACCCCGAGCTCGTCGAGGACGCGGACCGTGTCGACCGTGTACTTGTGGGCAGGAGGCGTGAAGACCTCGCCGTCGAAGGCATCGCCGAGGAGGTCGGTCAGGCGTTCCCGCCCGGCGCCCACGATGTCACGCTGGCGCTCGATGGGGATGCGACCGGCGAACTCGCTCCACACCGGCCGGCCCCTCAGCTCCTGGCGGTGCTCGGTCCCGTGCTGGTGGAAGGACACGAGTGGGGCGTGGTCGGCGGCCAGGGTCCTCACGTGCTCGGCGGTGTCCGGCGTGAGAAAGGCCGGGACCACGGCGTAGGCGACCGGGATCTCGCGTTGGACGAACAGTCGAGCGAAGCGATCGAAGGCGTCGCAGGGTGCACCCACGTCGTCGTCGCGGAAGAACACCAGGGTCGCTCGGTTCATCACCTCAGGCTAGGTCGCCGGTCCCGGCCGGCCCGGGGACGGGCCGACGCGGCCACCCTCACGGGGTCTCCCCGACGTCGGTGCGTGGTGGGCCTCCTGAAGGCGGCCGATCGGCCGATGGTGTCCTCGCGAGGGAGTCGACGGGAGGCATCGTGGAGTTGAGCGCCATCGACAGGGCGTCGTGGAACGAGGTGGTGGGTCGCTTCGCGGCGCGTACCGTGTTCCATCGCCTGGAGTGGCTCGAGCTCCTCGAGGAGCACCACGGTGGGGAGCTGCTGCTGCTGGGGGGTCGTGACGAGGGCGAGGTCGTCGCGGTCTGGCCCGTCATGACGGTGCGCCGGGGCCCCCTGCGGGTCGCGGGCTCACCCCTGCCCGGCTGGTCCTCGGCCTACATGGGGCCCCTCGGCCTCGAGCCCGACCACGCCACCCGGCTCGTGTGCGCCGCCGGTGCCGGTCCCCTGCGTGGCGTGTCCTACAGCGAGATCCGTGCCGTCGACCACGGGGGCGAGCCGGTGGACCTCGAACCCTGCGGTTACGAGGTGCTCGAGCGCTTCGAGACCTATCTCCTCGATCTTCCCGGTGACACCGAGGCCCTGTGGAGCGGGGTCACGTCCAAGTGTCGCAACGCCGTCCGCAAGGGTCGGCGCAACGGGTTCGAGGTGCGGATCGAGACCGGTGACGACTTCGTGGGGGACTTCTGGCGGATGAGCTGCGAGGTCTTCGGGCGCTGGGGGATCGCCCCCGGCTACGACGAG
>RFFY01000596.1 GCA_003697065.1 Actinomyces sp.
ACCGTCTTCGCCAACAGGGACGGGTTGCGGTAGGTGTTGCCGGTGACGAGGGCCGACAGGCGCACCGACGAGGTGTGCTGGGCCAGGGCGGCGAGCAGGGTGTAGCACTCGAGCATGGGCTCGTCGGGGGCGCCGAGTCCCGGGAGTTGGTAGAAGTGGTCCATCACCAGGACCCGGTCGAAGCCGGCCTCCTCGGCGGCCCGGGCCTGGGCCACCACGGTGGGCACGATGTCGGCGGGGCCGGCACCCGGGTAGGTGAAGTTGGGGATCTGGTAGCCGAGACGGGTCATGGGCGGTCTCCACGGGAGGGGGCGGACGCCCGTGTCTACACCAGTCGCCAGCGCTTGGTCGCACCGACTTCGCCGGCGGGCGAGCCCGTCGCTCCCGACCCCGTCTTGGTGGCGAAGCCCGGGTGGACGAGACCGCGCCGGGACGAGCCGAGGGGTTCGACGTAGCCGTGGGCGCCCGCCGGCGGGTCGGCGGGGGCGAGGCGGGCGGCCAGGCGCGACAGGGTGGAGGTGGGGCGCCGCCGGTCCGGGACCCCCAGCGACACCGTGACCCCGATGGGTGTGCCGTCGACACGGCCGGTGGCCCGCACGAGGAGCTCGTGGTGGACCTCGGCGCGGACATCGAGGCCGTTGTCGATGCGGTTGAGGATCTCGTACCCGTGGTCGGTGACGAGGGTGGCGGTGGCGGCCAGGTCGGTGGTGATGGTGGCGTCGAAGTGGGTGTCGCCGCGGTGGTGGTGGGGCCCGTCCCGCTCCTCGAGCCACATGTTGGTGTCGAGGAGATGACCGACGCCGGGCTTGAGGGAGATGGTGGCCTTGCCGAGCTTCACCGGGCCCAGGGCGATCTCGACCTCCGGTCCGCCGAACTCGACCAGGGAGCCTCCCGATCCCTTCGACACGGCGAGGGGCCGGGCCTGTTCGACGGTGTAGTCCAGTCCCCCCGAGGCCTCGACGCCCGTCTTGCCGACCAGCTCGGCTGTCGGCACCGTGGCGCAGGCCGCGGCGACGGCCGCACCGTCGAGCTTGTTGAAGATCTGCAAGGCGTCGAGGTGATCCGTTTCACCGAACTGATGCATGTAGCAGTCGCCGCGGAAGACGGTGTGGAGGCTGGACTGGGCCTCCACCGCGTAGTCGTGGTCCTCCGGACCCGCTC
>RFFY01000597.1 GCA_003697065.1 Actinomyces sp.
ACGAGGATGCGCCGCCCGGCCAGCCAGGGAGCGTCGAGGAGACGGAGGGGCACCAGGGTGGTCTTGCCCGCTCCCGGTTCGGCGACGAGCACGACCCGGCCGACCGTCGCCAGGGCGTCGCCGATGGCGTCGACGTGACTCTCGACCGGTAGTCCGGTCGGGGCGGGTCGGGGCACCCGCGGATCATGCCAGGTGAGGGGCCGCTCGGCACCTGCCACCGCGAACGGGGCCCGCCGGCGGCGCGTGGCGGGCCGGGCTGTGACAGGCTGCGGCGATGCTCGTCCATCTCGTCGACGGCACCTACGAACTGTTCCGCTTCCACTTCGGGCCGGCCAACCGCGACCCCCGCCACGGCGCCCAGATCGGGGTGCTGCGCTCCCTGCTCGACCTGCTCGAGGAGGGCGCCACCCACGTCGGTGTGGCCACCGATCACGTGATCGAGTCCTTCCGCAACGAGTTGTGGCCCGGCTACAAGGACTCCTCGGGCATCGACCCCGTCCTACTCGAGCAGTTCCCCGAGCTCGAGGACCTGCTCGCCGCCGCCGGTTTCGTCGTGTGGCCCCAGGTCGTCTACGAGGCCGACGACGCCCTGGGGGCCATGGCCGCCCGGGCGGCGGCCGACGCACGGGTCGAGCGGGTCTTCATCTGCACCCCCGACAAGGATCTGGCCCAGTGCGTCGACGACGCGGGCCGGGTGGTGCAGCTCGACCGGCGACGCGGGATCGTCTACGACCGGGCCGGTGTCGAGGAGAAGTTCGGGGTGCCGCCCGCCTCGATCCCCGACTTCCTGGCCCTGGTGGGTGACAGCGCCGACGGCTTCCCCGGGATACCGGGCTGGGGTGCCCGCTCGGCGGCCACGGTGCTGTCGCGCTACGGCCACATCCCCGACATCCCCCTCGACCCCGCCGAGTGGGAGGTGTCGGTGCGGGGGGCGGCCCGTTTGGCCCGCAACCTGGCCGAGCACCTCGACGAGGCCCTCCTGTTTCGCCGGATCGCCACCGTCGACGTGTCGGCGCCGGTCTCCGAGACGGTCGACGAACTCCGCTGGCGGGGCCCGACCCCCCGTCTCGACGAGGTGTGCGACACCCTGGGTCCGGTGGCGCGGGCCCAGGCGGAGCGGGCCCGGGCCCTGGCGGCGCGACGGGGAGATGGCCATGGATCGTGAACGCCTGCTGGAGGTGGCCGCCGGCGTGGACGCCGGTGTGGCCGCCCGCTTGCGCTTCGTCACCGAGCTCGACCGGCTCAAGGGCATCGTGCGCCAGACACCGGTGCTCGACGGGGAGCGCCTCGAGAACAGCGCCGAGCACTCGTGGCACGTGGCGATGACGGCCTGGGCCCTGGCTCCCCTCGCCGACGAGCCCCTCGATCTCGATCGGGTCATCCGGATCCTGTTGGTGCACGACATCGTCGAGATCGACGCCGGTGACGTGTTCATCTACGACACAGCCGGCCGGGAGGCGGTCGTGGCCGCCGAGGAGGCGGCCGCCGAACGGATCTTCGGCCTGCTCCCCGCCGGCGAGGGGGCCGAGATGCGGGCCCTGTGGGACGAGTACGAACGGCGCTCGACGCCCGAGGGCCGCTTCGCCTACGCCTGCGACCGGCTCCAGCCCCTGTTGGCCAACGTGGCCGGCGGGGGCGGCAGCTGGGCCCGCCACGGGGTCACGGCCGAGCGGGTGAAGGCGATCAACGGGCGCATGGCCGAGGGCTCGGGGCGCCTGTGGGAGGTGGCCGAGGCCATCCTCGACGCCTGCATCGACGAGGGCCTGCTCGAGTGACCCCGCGCCGTCGGGCGGGCGTCCTCGGACGTCGCCAGAGGGCGTCTCAGAGCAGGGGGCGGGGGGCGACGATCACACCGTCGGGGTCGGCGGCGAGCCACATGCCGGGCGTGATGGTCACCCCGCCGATGCGCACGGGCACGTCGCGGCGCCCCTCACCCCGCTTGACCGTGCGGCGGGGGCAGGTGCCCCGGGCCAGGATCGCCAATTCGACGGTGGCGAGGACGGCGCTGTCGCGAACAGCCCCGTCGACGACCAGGCCGGCCCAGCCCCGTTCGGCGGCGGTGGCGGCCAGGCGGTCGCCCACCAGGGAACGGCGCAGCGAGCCGCCCCCGTCGATCACCAGCACCCGGCCCTCGCCCGGTTCGGCGACGGCGTCGCGCACGAGGGAGTTGTCCTCGAACACGGCGAGTGTGGTGACGCTGCCGGCGACGTGCCGGTGTGCGCCGTAGGAGGTGAAGGCGCCCTCGAGCACCTCGACGGTGTCTCCGTGTTCGTCGCAGAGATCGGCGGTGGCGAAGGGGGGCGGGGTGGACGTCATGAATGGAGGACCTCGGTCAAGGGGACGGGGTCGGCCTGTTCGAGCTGGTCGTAGCGACACGACTCGGGGGTGCGGTCGGGCCGCCAGCGCACGAAGCGGCTCACGCCGCGGAAGCGGCCGTGCTGGACGGCCTCGTAGCGCACCTCGGCCACGAGGCGGGGTTCGAGGGGGATCCAGGAGGCGTCACGGCCCCCCGACCAGCGGCTCGGGGCGCCCGGCATGAGGGTGCCGGTGTGGGCCTCGGGGTCGACCCAGCGGGACCAGGGGTGCTCGGCGGGATCGTCGAGGACGTAGGGGCCCAGTTCCTCGACGAGGGAGGCCCGCAGGTCGGCCCGGAAGCTGGAGGCGACCCCCACGTGGTGGAGGCGGCCGTCGGCGTCGTGGAGCCCGACGAGCAGGGAGCCCACACCCCGCCCGTCCTTGTGGACGCGGTAGCCGGCCACGACGACGTCGGCGGTGCGGGTGTGCTTCACCTTGAACTGGACCCGCTTGTCGGACACGTAGGTGCCGTCGAGGGGTTTGACGATGAGGCCGTCGAGTCCGGCGCCCTCGAAGCGGGTGAACCAGTCGTCGGCGGTGGCGGTGTCGGTGGTGAGGGGACACAGGTGGACCCCGTCGACGAAGGCGGGGGCCATGGCCTCGAGCAGGGCGCGGCGGTCGGCGAAGCGCAGTCCGCGGACGTCGCGGGCGCCGACGGCGAGAACGTCGAAGGCGATGAAGGTGGCGGGGGTCTCGGCGGCGAGCTGCTGCACCCGCGAGTCGGCGGGGTGGATGCGCTGCTGGAGAGCGTCGAAGGCGAGGTGGTCGTCGATCACGACGACGATCTCGCCGTCGACGACCGCTCGCTCGGGCAACGAGGCCCGCAGGGGCCCGATCAGCTCGGGGAAGTAGCGGGTGAGGGGCTTGACGTTGCGGCTGCCGAGGACGACCTCGTCGCCGTCGCGGAACACGATGCAGCGGAAGCCGTCCCATTTCGGTTCGTAGGCGAACTCGGGTGCCTCGCCGGCAGGGTTGGCGGGTATGCCCGGCAGGGGCTTGGCCAACATGGGCTTCACCGGGGGCATGACGGGCAGATCCACGCACCGAGCCTAGGGGGGGCACCGTCGGCCCGTCCGGTTCGTGGCGCGACCCCGACCTCGTCGGCGTCGTCGGCGCCGGGGTGTGGTCGTTTGCCCGTCGGGGGGAGCAGGCGTCACGATGCGGGTCCGACCGC
>RFFY01000095.1 GCA_003697065.1 Actinomyces sp.
GACGGAGGGGTGCTCGCCATGGTCCGCTGGCCCCGCCAGTTGGCCGCCTTCTCCGGGGTCGTCGGAGCGGCGGGAGAGTGACCGGTGGCCGTGACGATGAGGTCCCTGTGCACCGGGGTCGGTGGCCTCGACATGGGGGTCGCCATGGCCTTCGGCGCCACATCGCTCGCCTGGGTCGACCCACACAGCCGTCTAGCCGGGAGGAGGGCCCCGACATCATGAGAACCATCGCCATCGCCATCGCCATCGTGGCGACCGCCTGCAGCGGCGCCACACAGGCATCCCCACCGCCACCGACACTCCCGCCCGCCACGTCGACAACGACGACGACGGTGGCGCGGCCGGTGACCACGACGACGCTGGACGACGGAACGCGGGAGATGCTGGTGGCACTCCATACCGCCTGTACCCGCCTGGTCGAGTTCATCGCCGATGCCAGTGACACCCCCGTCGACATCTCCCTGGCGGTCGACGGGTGCTTGCAGACCACTGCCGAAGGGGTGGCGCAGATGAGCGACGAGACGATCGCCGACATCGCCATCGTCACCGGCGGTGACGTGGAGTGCATGGCGATGCTGGCGGTCATGGCATCCGCTGTCGCCTCCGATCCGACCATCGACCGCCAACTCGTCGTCGATCACGTGATCGCCCCGCTGTGGCCGCGGTGTGTCGCCATCATCGCCTCCGGCCCATGACCGTCGCTCTGGAACGTCTCGCCGAGCACGCCCGCGGCTATGCCGCTCTGGGGTGGGCGATGGTCCCCATCAAGAAGGGGACGAAGCGTCCGCCCTGGGCGGACTGGCCGCGCCGTGCCACCACCGACGCCCAGGTGATCATCGACTGGCTCGAAGGTCACCCCGGCGACAACATCGGCATCCTCACCGGCGAGCGCTCCGGCATCTGGGTCCTCGACATCGACCCCCGCAACGGCGGCGACGAAGCCCTCGCCGACCTGGAAGCGCAGCACGGGCAGATCGACGCCGGCGTCGAGGTCCTCACCGGCGGAGGTGGGCGTCACCTCTACTTCCGCTACCCGGCCGACCGGCGGGTGCACTCGGGGCCGCTGGCTCTCGGCCTGGACGTGAAGGCCGACGGCGGACAGGTGCTCGCCCCGCCATCGGTCCACCCGGACACGGGCCGGCCGTACACCTTCGAGGTCTCCTCCACCGAGGTCGGTGACGCCCCGGCGTGGCTCCTGGATCTCGTGTGTGACGACAGCCGCCACCGCGAGCCGACCGAGACCATCCCCCGTGAGGAGCTCGCCCAGTCCCCCCTCGCCTGGGATCGCTTCAACGCCCAGGCCACCAACGAGACCACAGCCGCTCTCATGCAGGAGGCGGGGTGGAAGATCATCAGCCGGGCCCGCAACGGCGTCATCCACCTCCAGCGCCCCGACCTCTACGAGGGTGAGGGGAAGGAGGGCACCTCGGCCACGATCGGAGCCGTCACCGGTGCCCCCGGCGTGCTGTACGTGTGGACCTCCTCCATGGTCGACGAGGGGTGGGAGCCGGAGCACACCTACGACCCGGCTGTCGTGCTGTCCCGCGTCCGCTTCGGCGGCGACGACGCCCTCGCCGACGAGTGGCTGGCCTCCCAGGGGTTCGGCCGGCGGTCCCGTTTCGCCGACCCCGAGACGATCATGGAGCGATGGCTGGCGCATGCCGCTGTCGAGGCGGCGCTCATGCGCCAGGGGTCCGATGCCGATGACCCGTGGGCCGATGTCGACATCGAGGCCGTGCTCACCTCCGAGCCCCTCCGCCCCGCCCTGTGGGCCCGCTCCGACGGCCTCAAGCTCCTGTACCCCGCGTCGGTGCACTGGGTGTCCGGTGAGCCGGCGGCCGGCAAGACGTGGATGGCGCTGTCCATGGTGGCCCAGGCGCTCCAGAGCGGATGCCACGTCACCTACTACGACTTCGAGAACGGCCCGCTCCCCCTGCTGGAACGGGCGGAGGCCCTCGGCATCCCCCGCCGGCGCCTCACCCGCCAGTTCCACGTGAAACATCCCACCGTCTCCTGGGTGGGGCACGAGGAGCGCCTGATCCGGGAGGTGGTCAGCACCGGCACCCGCCTCGTGGTGATCGACTCCTGCGCCTCGGCCATGTCAGCGGCCGGGCTGGACCCGATCGACAATGCCGACTTCGGCACCTTCTTCATCTTCGTGCGCGCCCTGGCGGCCACCGGCGCCGCCGTCGTGGTGCTGGACCACCTCCGCAAGGACGACGCCCCCACCGCCCGCTACCCCCTGGGTGCGGGGCAGAAGCTCGCCCAGGCCACCGTCGCCTACGGCCTGGCCCGCACCGCCCCCTTCGCCCCCGGCCGTGACGGGCAGGCCACCGTGTACGTCCACAAGGACCGCCACGGCCAGGTGCTTCAGGCGGCGACACGCCTCGGGGAGGCGGACGTGATCGGCAAGTTCATCCTGGACGCCAGCGCCGATGATGATCTCATCCACGCCCTGCTGCCCTACGACGAGGGTCGGCACCGTGTGGCCTCCACGCCGCACCGGACGCCGCCCTGGGATGTGATGCAGGGTGTGAGCGACCTGCTGGTGGATATGGGGCGGCCCCTGCGCAAGACCCTGATCGCCGCCTACGTGAAGGCGCCGGCGGTCGATGTCGACATCGCCATCGACCAGTTGGTCCAGCGTGGCTACATCGCAGAGGACGAGGACTCCCGCGCCCTCGCCTACGTCCTGGTGAAGCCCTACCGTGCCGAGTGGGATCCCTACTCGCCGTTCTGGGCGGGTGCCAGTGGGGTGAGCACGAACGGTTCCGAGGACCAGTAGACACTGGCGCCGACCGTGCCGTCGGTATCGATCGGGACATCCTCACCGGCGATCACCCAGACGGCACCGGGGGAGTCGGCCTCCCTGACATCAGCGGGGATGGTGTTGTCGAAGGTCCGGGTCCGACACCCCTCGGTGAAGTCGAGGTCGACGACACCGACGGTCGCCGGCGAGATGTAGCCGGGCGGATCGAGGCGGACCCATGACATGGAGGTACGGACCTTCACGTGAGGCTCACTGGCGCAACGCACACCCTCGACGACGACACTGGTGTCGGTGACACCGAGAATCCGCTGGACGGGGTAGGGGCCGAGCGGTCTCCACTGCTCGACCACCACCTCGGGCGGGCGCAGGATCAGCAGAGCCGTCGAGGCGGCGGAAGCGATGAGCGTCAGGCCGATGGCCCCCAGCAGGACCACGACGGCGGCCTGCACCTTCCTCACGTCGCGTCCCTCTGGTCGAGGAGTCGCTGGATGATCTCGGTGTAGACGCGCTCGCGGTCCTCCAGCCGCTCCAGGGCGCTGGTCATCCGGTCGAGCACCTCCGCCGTGGGGCGGAACACGAGTGTTCCGTCCACCATCTTGCGAACCAGGTACAGCAGGGCCACCCCCGCTCCACCAGATCCGACCGCTTGAACCCAGTCGAGTGAGTGTCCGCTGACCTCCTGTGCGAGTATCCACGTCACGTGACCACCGCGTAGAGATCGGGGATGACGTAGCGCATGTTGGCGCTACGGATCACCGGCCCGTCCCAGGACTTCATCCAGGCGTCGGGGTCGGACAGGATCCGTGCCTTGCCGTTGGCGACGAGCCAGTAGCGGTTCTCGGTGGTGTCGATGGCGACGAACATGATCTGCTCCAGGTCGGGTGTGAGGTGGGCTCGGGCTGCGGTGATGATGACCCCGACATCGAGACCGCCGGGGTCCCAGTGGTCGTCGTACGGCGCGTGCTGATGGCCGAGGAGCCCCGAAGCCTTCTCCCACTCAGAGGGGGAGAGGCGGGCGGCACCGTGCGGCCAGGGCCTGGCGAGGATGCCGGCAGC
>RFFY01000598.1 GCA_003697065.1 Actinomyces sp.
CGGCAGCTCCCCGTCGAGGTCGAAGGTGCCGTCGAGCACCTCCCGCCACGCCGTCCCGCGCTCGGCGAAGCCCAGGTCCTCCATCAGCACCAGCTCGGTGGGGGTGAAGCAGTCGTGGACCTCGGCCACGGCGATCTGGGCGCGGGGATCGGTCACGCCCGCCTGGGCGTAGGCGTCGGCGGCCGACAGGGCGCACTCGGGCAGGGTCGTGTAGTCGTAGTCCGGGTCGAGGGATCCCGCGCCCGTCCCGGCCACGAAGGACAGGCCCTTGATGTACAGGGGCCGCTCACACCAACGGTGGGCGTCCTCGGCCCGCACCACGATGGCGGCGGCGGCGCCGTCGGCCACCCCGGCGCAGTCGAACACCGACAGGCGGCCCGCCACCGCCGCCATCCGGCAGATCTGCTCGGCGCTGGTCTCGCGACGGAACTGGGCGAGGGGGTTGCGGGCCCCGTTGCGGTGGTTCTTCTCGGCGATCTTCGCTACGACGTAGCGCAGCTCGTCCTCGTCGACGCCGTAGCGGCGGGCGTAGGCGGGCAGGATGAGACTGAACATGGCGGCGGCGGTCAGGGTGCGCTGGGTGCCGTCGGTGGGGATCGGGAAGGCGTTGAGCCCCTGGTAGCCGGAGTCCTTGACCTTCTCGGCCCCGATGGCCATGGCCACGTCGTAGGCCCCCGACGCCACGGCGTAGGCGGCCTGGCGCAGGGCCTCGGATCCGGTCGTGCAGTAGTTCTCGACCCGGGTGACGGGCTTGCCGTGGATCTTGAGGGGGGCCGCCAGGGTGATGCCCGACATGCCCGACTGGGCGGTGCCGAGCCAGAAGGCGTCGACATCGTCCTGGGTCATGTTCGCCGAGGCGTAGGCGGCGTGGGCGGCGTCGATGAGCATGTCGTCGAGGGAGCGCTCCCAGTGCTCGCCGAAGGGGATGCACCCCGCCCCGACGATGGCGACCCGGTCACGGATGCCGTGGGAACCCATCAGCGCACCTCCCCGGTGGCACCGGCGACGTCCGGCGCATGGGCGGGATCCCGGTCGAGATGGGGCCCGAAGCGCACCGGACGCACCTTCCAGAAGTAGTTGTGGATCCCGTCGGCGGTGTACAGGCGCCGGAAGGTGGGCTCCACCCGATCACCGACGCCGACCTCGCCGGGGGTGGCATCGGTGAGCTCGAGGGGGGCACGGCCCCCGCCGTCGAAGTCGACGACGGGAAACAACACCGGCGGGCTGGGCGAGTACACGAGACGATCGACGGTCAGCGACACGATCGTTCCCGCCGTGTCGGCCATGGGCACGGGTTCCATGTCGTCGACCGCTCCGCCCTTCTCCGACACCCGGGCCGGGGGCAGGTGCAGCATGCCGCTGGTGCGGTCGCGGCTGGCGACGAAGCCGTACTTCCAGTCGCGGCGACGGTAGGCGGCCGACGCCGAGGGGCGGGAGGGAGCGGGCCGGTTGGGCGGTTCGACGGTCACCTGGTCGCGCCAGGACAGGAAGCGGGCGTAGGAGACGGGTCCGCCGGCGGCGATCTGGGCGGCGAGGGGGCGGGAGGGTCGCCGGTCGGCGACGGCCCCGGTGGCGCGCACGACGACGACCTCGACCCCGTCGGCGAGGGACACGAGCGCCAGTACCTCGCCGGGGCGGGCCCCGTCGAGGAGGTGGGCGAGGAGGAGCCCGGCCTGGGCGGTACCGGGATTGCCGATCTCGGCGGTGAGGTCGTCGACGAGGGCGGTGTCGGCCACGCCGAGACGGCTCCGGGCCCGCCGCACGGCGCGGGTGTGCATGCCCGCCACCACCACCTTGTCGACGGCGGCGGCGTCGACACCGGCGTCGGCGAGCGCCGCCGACCAGGCGGCGTCGACGAGAGGGCCGTACACGGTCTCGCCGAAGCGTTCCTCCCAGGTGCGGCTGGTGGTCTCGCCCGGCAGGGTCCAGCGCTCGAGGAACTCGTCGGTCACGGCGGCGGAGCCGAGGTGTTCGGCGACGAGGGTGCCGTCGGCGTCGTCACCGACGAGAACGGCGGCCGCGGCGTCGCCGCCCGTGGCCTCCTCGGGCGAGGTGGGGCGCCCCACCCGGATGTCGGCGCTCACTACGAGGATGCGGCCGCGCCCGGTCAGGGCGGCCCGCAGGGCGCCGGCCCCGTTGCGCAGGGCGCCGCCGAGGTCGAGGGCGGCGACGTCGGGCACCAGGCGGGTGGCGGCGCAGACGGTGGCGGCGTTGCTCTTGTCGTGGTAGGCGGGGCGGGCGGTGGCGAACCACACCTGCTCGGGCCGGACACCGTCGGCGTCGGCCAGGGCCGCCCGGGCCGCCTCGACCCCCATCGAGGTCGTGTCCTCGTCGAAGGAGGCGACGGCGCGGGTGCCACGCCCGCCACCCCGGCCGAAGAAGGCCGC
>RFFY01000599.1 GCA_003697065.1 Actinomyces sp.
CGGGCCGATACCCACCTCGACACCGGAGTGCGACTCCTGACCCGCCTCGACACCACCGATACGAGCACTGGTGCTCCCCTCCTCGGTGTGCGACACCCGGCCATCGTCCAAGGGGTTGAAGTCCGTGCGGGTGTGCGACTCGGTCGTCGACGACGCCTCCAGGTCGTCGACGTGCACAGAGCGTGTGTCGGTCCTCGAGTCGTGGACGTCGCCGTCGAGGGGGTTGCGGTCGAGCGAGCGTCGGCTCGACGAGGACTGACCGACGCTGTGATCACCGACGCGCGCCTCGCCGAACTGGGACTCCGAGGACTCGTACTCGGCCCCGAGGTCACCCACGACGCTCTCGGCCATGGCGGCGGCGCCCGGGCCGGCCGCCTCGTCGACCATGCCCGCGATGCCCCCGTGTCCCTCGAACGACGAACTCGACCCGGTCGTCACCGAGGCGTCGACGCCGCCGACGTGTCCGCCGGTCGTGTGGGTGTCGGAGGAGTGGATGTCACCGTCGCTCAGATCGTCGTCGCGAACCGAGGTGGCCTCGTCGTACACGCCGACCCCGCCCGCCGGAGAGTCGATCTCGGCGCTCACCCGGCTGGTGGTGTGCTCGTCATCGCCGACCTGCGCCGTGGTCGCACTGGAGGACGCGTCGGCCGACACCTCCCCGACGCGGGCGCCGCCGCGGTGGGAGACGGTCGTGGCGTGATCACCATCGGCGTGTCCCTCGTTGGTGATCCGCGACGAACCTTCCACGCCGACCTCGCCGATCCCGGCCGAGCCCCGCACCGACGCTTCGGTGACCGTTCCCTCGGGCGAGACCTCGTGGTCGACCGACGCCCGCCCGCCGGCCGCCACGTCTCCTGCTCGCGCCGAGGCGGCCGCCGCCGCCCGCCCGCCATCGGTGCGGACCTCACCGGTGACGCCTGCGGATGCCCTCGGGTCCGCACCACGCGACGGCGCGCTCGGGGCCGCCTTCCCCGTCGCCGCCGGGTCGGCCGCCTCGTGGGTCTGCTCGGCGGGCTGGGCCCGCCGCCCCGACGTCTTCGCCTCGTCCCGCTCCGCCGGTGCCGGCCGAGCCTGCCGGGGGGCCGGCTTGTTCAGTCGCGGCGGTCGTCTCCTCGCCATCTCGTCGCTCCTCGTCGGTCTCGCCCGGGCGCCGGACGGGCCCGTGCACCGGCTCGTGATGCCGGCACGGCGACCGTAGGGACACCCACTCAAGGGCGACTCAAGCGCTTCGGTCCCGGCTCTCTTGAGTGAGCCTTGAGTGGCTCGGCGCAGGGTGGACGCCGCACGCCGCGCGGGTGTGGACGAGGGCGGGTGGGCACGCCCGGCCGGCCCGCAGGACCCGCGGCGCACACGCCGGGAGGAGACGACACTGTGGGCTACCAGCTGAGCATCGATCTCGGGACGACCTGGACCGCAGCGGCGGTCCGCCGCGACGGCGTCTCGTCGATGGTGGAACTGTCCCAACGATCCACGGCGGTCCCGTCGGTCGTCTTCCTCCGTGAGGACGGTGAGGTCCTCGTCGGCGAGCCCGCCGAGCGGCGGGCGGCGTCGGAACCCGGTCGAGTGGCTCGGGAATTCAAGCGGAGGATCGGTGACAGCACCCCGCTTCTGCTGGGTGGCACCCCCCAGTCGGCGGAAGCGGTCACCGCCCGCCTGGCGCGCTGGGTCTACGACCTGGTGGTGAGCCGGGAGGGCGGGGAGCCCGACCGGCTCGTGCTCACCCACCCCGCCAACTGGGGGGAGTTCAAGCTCGACCTGTTCCGCCAGGCCCTCGTCCTCGCCCGCATCGACACGCCCACCGTCCTGCTCACCGAGCCGGAGGCGGCGGTGCTGCACTATGCGGCCCAGGAGAGGGTCGAGCCGGGCGCGACGGTCGCCGTGTACGACCTGGGCGGCGGAACCTTCGACGCCGCCGTGCTGCGCAAGGGGGACACCGAGACGGCGGCGTTCACCTTCCTCGGTCCGCCCCAGGGCATCGAACGGCTCGGGGGCATCGACTTCGACGAGGCCGTGTTCCGTCACGTGCTCGCCCTCGTCGGTGTCGATCTCGACGAGATCGAGCCCGACGACACCTGGACCTCGGGTCTGTTGCGACTCCGGGCGGAGTGCGTGGCGGCCAAGGAGGCCCTGAGCGCCGACGCCGACACCACGGTGTCGGTCCTGCTACCCACGGTGCAGTCCGAGGTGCGGGTCACCCGCGGCGAGTTCGAGGCCATGATCCGCCCCACCCTCGCCGACACGCTCACGGTCATGGAGCGGGCCGTCCGCACCGCCGGGATCGAGGCGGACGAACTCGACCGGATCCTGCTCGTGGGCGGCTCGTCGCGGATCCCCGTCGTGTCGGAGCTTCTCGCGTCGCGCTTCGGCCGTCCCCTCGCCGTCGACGCCCATCCCAAGCACGCCGTGGTGCTCGGCGCCCTGCTGGCCGATGGGGGCGATCCCGGGTCCGTCGAGGCGGCGACGGCGGGCGTCGACGTGTCCACCCCAGCGGGCGCCGCAGCCGAGGAGACGCCCGAGCCCGTGCCGCCTGCGAGCGTCCCGCCGGCACCGGCCGGCCCGCGACCCGACGCCGCCGCCGGATCGGCGCCGGACCGGGGCACCGGGGCTCCCGCGGTGCAAAGGTCGCAGCGGCGGCGCTCGCCAGCTCTCCTCGTCGGCATCGGTGTCGGCTTGGCCCTGGTGGTCGCCGTCGCCGTCGCCGTCGCCACCCGGGGAGGCTCGACCAGCAGCGCCGATACGGCGGCCGAAGCCACCGCCACCACGACCACCGTCACCGAGACCACCGAAGCGCCGGCGGCGACCACGGTCACCACCACCGAAGCACCGACCACCGAGCCGCCGACCACCGAGGCACCCACGACCACGGCCACCCCGACCACCAC
>RFFY01000096.1 GCA_003697065.1 Actinomyces sp.
GTGACCCTCGAGGACGGGTCGGTCATGAAGCTGGCGTCGGGCTTCATCGAATACGACGGCGAGCGGGTCGGTCCCGTCGGCCGCCCGCCCCACCCCGGGGAACACACCGACGAGGTGTTCGCCGACCTGGGGACCCCCCGGCCCGCCCCGAGCGGTCCCCGCCCCGAGCCGGCCCCTCCCCTGGCCGACCTGTCGGTGCTCGACTTCGGCCACGGGGGCGTCGGGGTCGAGACGGGCCGCCTCTTCGCCGAGTACGGCGCCGACGTGGTGAAGATCGAGAGCCGCTCCTACCCCGACTTCATCCGGGTCGTCCTCGGTGGGGAGATGTCGCCCTCCTTCGCCTCGTCCTCGCGCTCGAAGCGGTCCTTCGGTGTCGACATGAAGTCCGAGCAGGGACGCGAACTCCTGTTGCGTCTGGCCGAGTCCGCCCACGTCGTCATCGAGAACAACTCCACCGGCACCATGGACCGCCTGGGTCTGGGGTTCGCCGACTTCCGCCGCCGCAACCCGGGCATCGTCATGATGTCGAGCCAGCTCATGGGCTCGCGGGGCCGCTGGGCCGACTGGCGCGGCTACGGCCCCAACACCCAGGTCACCGGCGGCATGACCCACCTGTGGAACTACGAGGACCTCGACGAGCCCGCCGGGAGCCAGTCGATCTTCCCCGACCACTTCGCCGGCCGCGTGGGGGCCGTCGCCGCCCTGGCCGCCCTCGTCGGCCGCGAACGCCTGGGACTCGACGCCACCCACGCCGAGGTCTGCCAGGTCGAACAGGTCGTGGGGGTCATGGCCGACCTCCTCGCCCTCGAGTCCCTGGCGCCGGGCACCGTGCGGCCCCGCGGCAACCACTCCGACCGGGGTGTGCCCTGGGGTCTGTACCCCTGCGCGGGCGACGACCGCTGGGTCGCCGTGTGCGTGCGCGACGACGCCGAGTGGGCGGCCCTGGTCGAGGTCCTCGGCTCGCCGCCGTGGGCCGCCGATCCTGCCCTCGCCGGGGTCGAGGGGCGCCGGGCGGCCGAGGCCCTCATCGACGAGCACCTGGCGGCGTGGACCGCGGGCCTCGACCGTTACGAGGTCACCGACCGCCTCCTCGCGGCGGGGGTCCCGGCCGGGCCCATGCTGACCGCCGTCGATCAGCTCCACGACCCCCACTTCGCCGCCAAGGGCTTCGCCGTGTGGCTCGACCAGCCGCCCATCGGGCGTCTGGCGATGGAGGGCGCCGGGTTCGACGCCACCGGGATGGTCGGGCCCCGTATCGCCCCCGCCCCCCTCCTCGGCGAGCACACCCGCGACATCGCCCGCCACACCCTCGGGCTCGACGACGACGAGATCGACACCCTCATCGCCGAGGGCATCCTCGAGATCACCGACACCGGAGGCGACACGCCATGAACGACCACCCCATCCGCGTGGGCTCGATGCTGTTCACCATGGTCGACCCCGAACGCGGCCACGAGGTCGCCTACAACCGCTGGTACGAGCGCGACCACTTCTACGCCGGCTGCATGGTCGGACCCTGGCTCTTCGCCGGGAAGCGCTGGGTCGCCACCCGCCGCCTCAAGGACCTCCGCTTCCCCGAGGACTCACCGCTGGCCCGCCCCGTCGACGCCGGCAGCTATCTCGCCATCTACTGGGTCCACGAGGGGCACCACGCCGACCACTTCGACTGGGCGATCGAGCAGGTCCAGTGGCTGTA
>RFFY01000600.1 GCA_003697065.1 Actinomyces sp.
CCCCACCCCCGCCTCCCGCAGGGCGGCCAGGACCCCCGCCGGGCGACCCGGATCCTCGAGCACGACCACGACCGCCCCGCCGCCCCGCCACACCCTCACACCCTCGAGCACGAGCTCCCCACCCGGCGGGCGTGGGGTGGTGAGGACCGTGAGCACGCCGACGAGCACCACCAGGGCGCCGCCCACCCGGCGCCACCGCATCGCCACGACGACCGCGCCGACGAGCACGGCCAGGCCGACGCCGCCGAGGCGCGCCGGGGGCGCGAGGGCCGCCAGGTGGGCGACCCCGCTGATCCAGCCCAGCAGGACCCGGGTGGGAAGGTGCACGAGGCGGGCCACTCCGGCAGGCGCCACCCCGGCCACCAGGCCGGCCGTCGCCCCCCACATCATGACCGGACCCGCCGCCGGGTCGGCCAGCAGGTTGGCGGGCAGCGACCACACGGGCACCGAGCCGAAGGTGGCGACCAGCAGAGGGGCCACCGCCAGCTGGGCCCCGGCCGTGGCCGCCAGGGCGCCCCGGACCGGGGTCGGACCGGCGAGGCGCCGCTCGAGGGCCGGCCCGAGCCACACGATCCCCGCCGAGGCGGCCGCCGAGAGCTGGAAGGCGAGCACCCGCACGAGGAAGGGGTCGACGCCGCACAACACGACGATCGACGACGACAGGGCCCGTCGGGCGTCGGCGCGCGTGCCCAGCACCCCGGCGGCGGTGGAGAAGCCCGCCATGGTCACGGCGCGCAGAACCGATGGCTCGAAGCGGGTGACCACGCAGAACACCGCCAGGACGGCCACCACGGCGACGAGGCGGGACCCGGGACGCAGACGGCATGTCAGGGGGGCCACCAGGGCCAGCACGAACACGACGTTCTGGCCCGACACCACCAGCAGATGACCCAGGCCGGCGGCCCGGAAGTCGTCGGCGGTGACCGCCCACTGGCCCCGGTCGTCGCCGATGACCATGCCGCCGAAGAGGGGGGCGCGCTGGGGGCCCAGCACCCGGGCCCCGTCGAGCAGGGCGGCCCGCAGCGCGTTGGCCGCCCGGTGGAGCGGATCGGCGGGGCCCCATGCCACCACCTCGTCGACGCTGAGTCGTCCCGCCACGTGGCGCCAGCGGAGAGGATCGTCGTCCCCCAGGGGCCGTACCCGACCCCTGACATCGAGGGTCTCGCCCGCCGAGCGGGCGAGGATGTCCCAGGCGGCGGGACCGTAGGCGGTCGCGGCCAGGTGGTGACCCCCGGCGACGACCGTGACGGCCACCCCGGGGTCGAGGGGGCGGGGGTCGTCGAGGAGGGTCACCCGGGCCTCGACCGGACCGGCGACCACGCCGGCCAGTCCCGCCCCGGCCCGGTGGTGGCGCACCCCGATCGCCACAGCCAACACGACCAGGCCCCCCAGCACGAGCCCGCCC
>RFFY01000601.1 GCA_003697065.1 Actinomyces sp.
CCGCCCCCGCCGGGCGAGCTCCGCAAGGTGAAGATCACCTACCGGTGCAGCGTGTGCGGGACCGAGGTGCGTATGACGGTGGCGCCCCACGAGGATCCCGAGCCGCCCCGCCACTGCCAACAGGAGATGGACCTCCAGGCGCCGGTGGAGTGAGCAGGGGACCGGACGGGGGTGCCCGCTCCGCCCTCGGGCCCGTCGGCGCTCTATCCTCGGGCCATGGCCAAGCCCACGAAGCGTCGCGTGTCGGGCGGCCGGGTCACCCCCAAGGGCACCCGCCCCGACAACTACACCCCCAAGTCGACCACCCACACGGGATTCGACCAGCAGATGCCGAGCCCCCTGTGGGTGCCGGTGCTCATGTTCACCCTGCTGGGTCTGGGCGTGCTCGTCATCCTGGTGAACTACGTGGGCGTGTTCTGGGACACCTCGAACCCGGTCCTGTTGCTGGGGCTGGGGATGATCCTGGCGGGGATCGTCACCGCCACCCAGTACCGCTGACCCCGACGCCCGACCCGGTGCGTCAGGCGAAGTTCTCCCAGTAGCGGCTGGGGCGGGGCCCCACCTGGCCCTGGTATTTCGAGCCCAGCTCACCCGACCCGTAGGGCTTGTCGGCGGGTGTGGTCATCTGCATGAAGGAGATCTGGCCGATCTTCATGCCCGGGTACAAGGTGATGGGCAGGTTGGCCACGTTCGACAGCTCGAGGGTGAGCTGACCGGCGAAGCCGGCGTCGACGAAGCCGGCGGTCGAGTGGATGAGCAGACCCAGGCGACCCAGTGAGGACTTGCCCTCGAGGCGGGCGACGAGGTCGTCGGGGACGACGACCCGCTCGAGGGTCGAGCCGAGCACGAACTCGCCAGGGTGCAGGATGAAGGGCTCGTCCTCGGCCACGCTGACGAGCTCGGTGAGCTCCTCGAGGTTCTCCTTCACGTCGATGTGGCTCATGGTGTGGTTGCGGAAGACCCGGAACCAGCGGTCGAGGCGCAGGTCGATCGAGGAGGGCTGCAGGGCGTTGTCGCCCAGGGGGTCGATGACGATGCGCCCGGCGTCGAGCTGGGCGCGCAGGGTGCGGTCGGAGAGGATCACCGGGCGGCTCCGGGGGACGGGGCGGGACGGGGGGTCTCGGCGTGCAGGAGGTGGGGCACGGCGGCGGGATCGACCTCGACGGGGCCGGTGTGATCGGGCCGGTCGGGGGGGCGGATGGTGTCGTCGTCGAGGAGGCCGAGCTGGTCGCCCCGGGCCCGGCGGGCGCCCTCGAGCCAGTGGCGGCGGCACAGGAGGTCGTAGGTGACCTCGCCGGCGGCGGGTCCGGTCGTGTCGCCGACCACCTTGAGCAAGCCGGCGACGACCTGACGCCCGTCGACGAAGCGGGCGTTGTGGGTGGCCCGGGCGCCGCACCAGCAGCGGGCCTCGACCTGGATCTCGGTGCGGACGTCGGCGAGCTCGAGGAGGCGGGCGCTGGCGGGGAACAGGGTGCCCTGGAAGCTCGTGAGCAGGCCGAAGGCGTAGACGTCGATGCCGAGCTCGTCGACGACGCGGGCGAGCTGCTCGCACTGGACGGGCTCGTAGAACTGGGCCTCGTCGCAGATGACGGCGTGGAGCGCCCCCCATTGTTCGCGGCGACGCCGGGCCAGCTCGAACAGGTCGGTGGACGCCTCGACGACCTCGGCGTCGGCCGACACCCCCAGGCGGCTCGACACCCGCCCGCCGGAGCGGTCGAGCTGGGTGGTGAGCACCGTGCGCAGGCCGCGGGCGCGCAGGTTGTGGTGGATCTGGAGGGCCTGGGTGGACTTGCCCGAGCCCATGGTGCCGAAGATGAAGCGCAGCTCGGCCATCGGCGCCGACCCTACACGTCGGCGTCGGGCCGGTCGCAGCCGCCGCTCGGGCCCGCGCCTTGGGGGACGGGGGCGCCGACCGCTACGCTTCGGGGCCACCCGCGGGTGTAGTTCAATGGTAGAACATCAGCTTCCCAAGCTGAGAACGGGGGTTCGATTCCCCTCACCCGCTCCGCACAGGGCCCGGGCCGGCCGGGGGCACAGCCGGCCGCCGGCCTGGAACCACGGCGAGCAGGTTGCATCCTGCATTCGGGTCGCGGGCCGCAGTTCCACGCGAGGAAAGTCCACCGGGCGCTGACCCGTCACCGTATGGTCGGCTCGCTGGGCCCAGCCCGGTCGCAGGGCCCTCCTACCCCGGAGCGGACCCACACCCCGCTCACATCCGAAGAGCTGCATGGCTCTTGACGTGATGGGTCGTGTCTGATTCCGTTTCGAGAGATGACTTGGGCGGGAAAAGGTGGGCGCGCGGCAGGATCTGCCAAGCATCTGTTGATCGAGCCGCGGATGGTGGCTGCGATCCGGATGACCGCTGCAGGGTTGTTGGCTGTGGCAGTTTCGGCATCGGCGTGTGCGAGCCCTCGGTCTTCTGTTGATACGGGCCAAGCTGAGCCGCCGGCCGCGCCGGCGGGTTCCGGGGGTCGCGTCACTGTTCCCGATCGCAGCACTCCGAACCCCCTAGGTGATTTGGGGTTTGTTGATGACGAGGGTTGCGTCACCCTGGCCACGTCACTAGAGCAAGTCGACGCGCTGCTCGACGATCGAGGTATTGCGCTACGAGCGGCTGACGCGCTTGCGATCGTTGACAGCGCAGGACTGGCGGAACTGACGGCGCGTCATCCGGAGCTGGTCGAGCAGTTCGGGGAGCGGGGCGTCGCGTACGTGCTCGAGGCGCTGACCAACCCGCCAGAACCGGTGTGCCCGGGCCCAGCTGATCCCGAGACACGAGAGGATATTGGGGCGTTGGACGTCACGTCGGTGACTGATCGGATGGGCTATTACGGCCCGCTCTTCCATCAGGAAGTGACGCAGCGGCAGTCGCCAGAACTCGTCGCCATCGAGACGACGCTGGCGGTTGAACAGGAGGCGGAGGGCACCATCGCACGGGGTATCGCTGTCAACGATTCGTTCTCCTATATCGACAGTGCAGCGGTCGTCATGACAGTTGCCGACATGACCGTGAAAGCCGCGATCGCCGTTCCGCTCATCGCCCCCGGCGAGCCGGTCCCGTTTGAGGTGATGGTTCCGCGGCCTGGCGTCACTCTCGGCGACATCGAGATCGGCTTCGAGGTCGAGCCCGCCGCCGAATCAGAGAAGGATGGCCGACGCTTCGATATCGATCCCCTGGCCGTACTTCCGGCCGGCGAACGGCAAGCCTATCCATACACACTTGAGTGGGACGAGCCGGACGAGGCGCCCTATCCGGCCGTTTGGTACGGAGTTGTCACGAATCGATCCGACCTCGCACTTCGTTCACCGTCAGTGACTCTGGCCTGGTTCGATTCGAACGGCGCCGTGATCGAAGTAGTCGGGCAGCTCAGTCTCACGAATCAACGGAAGGTCGTTGACACGATCGATCCCGGCGGGCGTGCGCACTACGTGCTCGTCGACGACGCGCCTCCCGAGGGTGTTATTGGTGCGCAGTTCGCGATCTGGGGATGGAACCGGTGAGGACTCGTACGCTTGGTCCCGACCGACTTGGCGTACCTGTACAGGCTCTCAACACACCCCGAAGTTGGGTTTCGCTGGCGAAACCGTGGTACTACGCCGAATCCCTCGGAA
>RFFY01000602.1 GCA_003697065.1 Actinomyces sp.
CCGCTGCGGGGTATGGCCCTGGTCGGTGAGCGTGGCCCCGAGCTGATCGACCTGCGCCAGGGTGCCGGCACGGTCCGCTCGGCGCCGGACACCCGCAACCGTCTGGCGCACGCGGCGACGGTCGAGCAGCACTTCCACGGACCGCAGGACCCCGACGAGATCGCGGCGGCTGTGCTGTTCGCGCTCCGCGTCAGTCCACTGTGAGGAGGCTCGGGTGGCGGTCACCGCGGACTTTCAGCTGAGCTTCGGCGGCGTCGACATGGGCGACGGCACCGACTACGACGTCGTCGACATCGACGGCCTGGGGGTGCCGGGGGTGCGCTCGTCGGATGTCGAGACCCTGCGCCGTCACGGGCTGCATCCCGGCGACGACTTCGTCGGGGGCCGGGTCGTGACCGTGACCCTCGAGGTCGACGGCGGCGCCGACGCTGCGACGCTGACGTCGCGCATGGCGACATTGGCCGCCGCGCTGCGCCCCGGCCAGGACGAGTCGGCGCTGGTGTTCCAGTTGCCGGGCGTGGCCGGGGGCGGGCGTCGGCGACTGCTGGTGCGCCCGCGGCGTGTGGCCGTGCCGGTGAACCTGCAGCGCGTCTATGGCCTGCCCGAGGTCGTCGCCCAGTTCGCGGCGACCGACCCGCGCATCTACGACGACACCCAGTCGACGGATTCGACGAGCCTGCCGACGTCGGGCACCGGGCTGACGTGGCCGTTGACGTGGCCGCTGAACTGGGGCGCGGTCGGCACGTCGGGCTCGATCTTCGCCACCAACGCCGGCAACTTCGAGGCGCCGGTCACGATCCGCCTGGACGGTCCCGTGACGAACCCGCGCATCGAGAACGTGACGGTCGGGCGCACCATCGAGCTCGACATCACCCTCAACGCCGGCGAGTACCTCGAGATCGACACCCAGGCCCGCACGGTGCTGCTCGGCGGCACCGCCTCGCGCTACTCCTCGCTGACGACGACCTCGCAGTGGTGGGACCTGGCCCCGGGCACCAACGAGGTCCGCTTCCGGGCCTCGACCCCGACCGCAGCGACCATGACCCTGACCTGGCGCTCCGCCTGGCTGGCCTGAAGGAGACCTCGTGGCCGAACGCACCGCCGTCCACCTCCAGAACGCCGGCGCCAACGCCGATCACGTCCGGCGACTCATCGCCTCGCTGTCCCTCGACGCCGGTGCCGGCATCGTGTCGTCGTCACACCTGAAGGTGACCGAGAAGTCCGGGACGCCGAACATGTCGGTGGACGTGGCCGCCGGTCGGGCCTTAATCCCC
>RFFY01000097.1 GCA_003697065.1 Actinomyces sp.
CCCCCCACGAGACGCCGGGAGACCACGGTGACGACGACCCTGCCCGACACCGCCCCTCGCACCTCCGCCATCGCCGCCCGGGCCTGGAACGCCACCCGCATCTACGGCCAGGGCGACACCGAGGTCCGTGCCCTCGATGCCATCACGGTCAGCTTCGAGCAGGGCCGCTTCTCGGCCATCATGGGCCCGTCGGGCTCGGGCAAGTCGACCCTCATGCACTGCATGGCCGGGCTCGACCAGCTCGATTCCGGCACCGTCCACATCGGTGACGTCGACCTGACCACCTTGAGCGAGCGCCGCCTCACCCTGCTGCGACGCGAGCGGGTCGGGTTCGTCTTCCAGGCCTTCAACCTGGTCCCCACCCTGACCGCCATCGAGAACATCACCCTGCCCCTCGATCTGGCCGGCCGCGAGCCCGACCGGGCCTGGCTCGACGAGATCATCGACACCGTCGGTCTCCGGGACCGGCTCGGGCACCGTCCCTCCCAGCTGTCGGGGGGCCAGCAGCAGAGGGTGGCCGTGGCCCGGGCCCTGGCCAGCCGGCCCGCCATCGTGTTCGCCGACGAGCCCACCGGGAACCTCGACTCACGTTCGGGTGCCGAGATCCTCGGCTTCATGCGCCGCGCCGTCGACGAGCTCGGCCAGACCATCGTCATGGTGACCCACGACCCCGTCGCCGCCTCCTACGCCGACCGTGTCGTGTTCCTCGTCGACGGCCGCATCGTCGACGAGATGCACCGGCCGACCGCCGAGAAGGTCCTCGACCACATGAAGGCCCTGGGCGACTGAGCCCGAAGAGCCCGGCCGGTAGCCGTTCCCGCCCGGGCCGCCGCCGATCCCGACCCCCCGCCGACGCGAGCGAGCACCATGTCGAGACTGCTGAGACTGTCGATCCGCAACCTGTTCTCCCACAAGATCCGCTTCGCCATCACGACCCTGGTCGTGGTCCTCGGCGTCACCTTCGTCACCGGTGTCTTCGTCCTCACCGACAGCCTGCGGACCACCTTCGGCGAGCTGTCCGAGTCGATCGAGGAGGGCATCGACCTGACGGTGCGGGCCCCTCAGGACATCGGCCGATCCATCGACCGCGACCGCGTTCCCGAGGAGCTGGTCGACGTGGTGGCGGCCGTCGACGGGGTGAAGGAGGCCCTGCCCGCCGTCGGGGCACCCAACACCGTCGTCATCGACGGTGACGGCGAGCCCATCGTCCCTCCCGGGCCTCCCGCCTTCGGGTTCAGCTGGTTCCCCGTCCAGTTCTTCATCGTCGACGGGCACGAGCCGGCCGGCCCCGACCAGTTCGTGATCGACACGACAACCGCCGCCGAACACGACCTGCGCATCGGCACCACCTACGACATCGCCGGCCCCGTCGAGCGACGCTCCTTCACCCTCGTGGGCACCTTCAACTTCGGCTCCCCCGACGAGAACCAGACGGTGGGCCAGACCATGGCCGCCTTCGACCTCGACACCGCCCAGGACTTCCTCGGCTTCGGCGACACGGTCAGCGAGATCGACGTCGTCGTCGACCCGGACGCCGACGTAGACCGGGTGGCCGAGGCCATCGCCGCCGCCGTCGGCGACGACTACGAGGTCGTCACCCAGCAACAGAAGGTCGACGAGACCCGGGCGAACTTCGACGAGTTCATCGGGGTCTTCAACAACATCCTGCTCGCCTTCGCCCTCATCGGGGTCTTCGTCGCCGCCTTCATCATCAACAACACCTTCCAGATCGTCGTCGGCCAACGGATCCGCGAACTGGGGCTCCTGCGGGCCCTCGGGGCGACCGGGAGCCAGGTCCGCGACACCGTCCTGCTCGAGGGCGCCCTCGTCGGGGTCGTGTCCACCCTCGTCGGGCTCGTGGCCGGGCTCGGCCTGAGCGCCCTGCTGCGCTTCGCCCTGAACGCCGGGGGCTTCGCCCTCCCCACCGGCCCCCTCGAGCTGCGCCCCCGCACGGTCGTGTTCGCCGTCCTGGTCGGCCTCGGCGTCACCCTCGTCGCCTCGATCTCGCCGGCCCGACGAGCCCGGCGCATCTCCCCCATGGCCGCCCTCCAGGAGGGTCTCGTACCCCGCACGGCGGGCTTCCGCACGCGTCTGCTGGTGGGGGGCGCCCTCGTCGTCGTCGGTGCCGTCGCCCTGGCCTTCGGGCTCTTCGGTGGCTTCGCCACCGTCGCCCTGGTCGCCCTTCTCGTGGTCGGTGCTCTCGGCGTGTTCATCGGCGTGACCATCGCCAGCCCCGCCTTCGCCCGTCCCGTCGTGCAGACCCTGGGGCGGCCCGTCGCCCGTCTGTTCGGCGTTCCCGGCCGCCTGGCCCGGGAGAACGCCGCCCGTACCCCGCGCCGCACCTCCTCCACCGCCGCCGCCCTCATGATCGGCCTCGCCCTGGTCTCGATGGCGGCGGTCATCGGCGACTCGATCCGCGCCACCTTCCTCGACACCATCGACAACTCGGTGAAGGCCCAGTACTTCCTCAGCCCCGTCAACCGCAACTTCGACCCGAGTACCGGGTTCCCCCTCGAGGTGGCGGAGCGGCTCGAAGCCCTCCCCGAGATCGACGACGTGATGCCCTACCGCTTCGCCCTCGATTCCATCGAGGTCGCCGGCGACACCAAGGACGTCATCGCCACCGACTTCTCGAGCGTCCCCCGTCACATCGACCCCCAACTCGTGGCCGGCGACTTCACCACGGCCGATCCCGACCACGCCATCGCCCTGCACAGCGACCCGGCACGCGACCTCGGCGTCGGGGTGGGTGACACCATCGCCGTGACCTTCCCCGACGGCCAGACCGACGAGCTGACCGTGGCCGCCATCTACGACGACGCCGTGATCCTCGGGAACTGGGCCATTCCCCTCGCCGTCTGGGACCGCCACTTCGACCGACCCGAGCTCGCCTTCGCCACCGCCACCGTCGCCGGCTGGTCCGACGATCTCCCCGACGAGCAGAGGCAGGAGCTCCTCGCCCGCAGCCGCGCCGCCATCGACGCCGTCATGGCCGACTACCCCACCGTGCAGGTCGAGAACCGGGCCGAGTTCCGCCAGACCCAGCAGGAGCAGCTCGACTCCTTCCTCATCACCATCAACGTCTTCTTGGCCCTCGCCTTGTTCATCGCCCTCGTCGGGATCGCCAACACCCTCGCCCTGTCGGTGTTCGAACGGACCCGCGAGATCGGCCTGCTGCGGGCCGTGGGCGCCACCCGACGCCAGATTCGGCGGATGGTGCGGTGGGAGGCGGCCATCGTCGCCGTGTACGGCGCCCTGTTGGGCACGGTGCTCGGCCTGGCCTTCGGTGTCGCCACCGCCAACGCCCTGCCCGAGGCGGTCGTCACCCGCGTGTCGGTGCCGGTCGGAACCCTCGTCGTCTACGTGGTCGTGGCCGGCGTCGCCGGCCTCGTCGCCGCCCTCCTGCCGGCCTGGCGGGCGTCGCGCCTGGCGGTGCTCGAGGCCATCGCCTACGAGTGACCCCGTCGAGGAGGCGCCGTCGGAAGCCGACGCCGGCACCCCCGCTCAAGCCGGCCGCCCATCGGCCGACGGGTGAAGGGACCGGGCGCCCCCACCGGCGCCGCTGCCGGGTCTAGAGTCGTCGAGGACCGCCGGGACGGGCGGGGAACGGGAGGCCGGCCATGAGCGAGGCGTCAGGGTCCGACGCACCGGTGACCGTCTATGTCGGGAGTCCGGCCGACGTCGACCCGCCCTTGATCGACCCGGTCGCACCCGACACCGCCACCACCGGGATCCCCTCCAGCGGGATCGAGGTCCTCGGTCGGTCCCACACCGGTCACGAGTTCGTGGCCCGGGTCCTGTCGGAGATGCCCGACGTCGCCGTCGTCGACGTGCGACTCGACGACGTCGACGCCCACGCCGTGTGCCGCCGTCTCCACGAGTGGGCACCCGCGGTGCGCCTCGTCGCCGTCGGACCCCTCGACGACGAACGCCTCTTCGGTGCCCTCGTCAACGGGGCCTCGTCGGCCGTCCTGCTCGACGAGCCCCCCGAACTGGCCGGCTCGGTGGTGATCGGCACCGCCCGCGGCGAGAGCCGCATCCTGCCCCGGATGGCCTTCCGGCTCCTCCACGACATCGACGCCTGGGCCCGGCGGTCGGCCGACCCCCTGTACCCGCCGCCCCAGTTGACCGCCACCGAACGCGAGGTGCTCGGCCGACTCGGCGACGGCGACGACCCCGCCACCATCGCCACCCTGCACCATGTGACCGCCCACCTGGTCAACATCCACACGGGTTACGCCGTGGCCAAGCTCCACCGCTACGTGCTCGGCGCCGACCGGGCGCCCACCGGCGGCTGACAGGTCGGACACCACCACACGGCCCGGGCACCCTCACCGAGGCGCCGCACCCGGATGGTCGTGCCGCAGCGCCGACAGGGCCGGCCCGCCCGTCCGTACACCGCCGGCCGGGTCCGTCCGCCCGCCACCGCCTGGGTGAGAGAGCGTCGCGCCACCTCGTAGACGGCCCGGCGGGTCTCGGCGTCGAGATCGGCCACGGGGGTGGCCGGGTCGAGGCCGGCCCGAAAGAGGATCTCGCTGCGGTGGATGTTCCCGATCCCCGCCGCGATCCGCTGGTCGAGGAGAGCTTCGCCGATCGTCGTCGAGGCGTCGGCGAAGCGGGCCAGGCGTTGCACCGCCGCCGTCACGAGGGTGGCGTCGTCGTCGGCACACAGGTCGGGGCCCAGTTGGGCCAGGTGCCGGTCGGTGACCCGGCCGAGCTCGACGCGGCGGGTGTCGAAGCACACCACCGTCCAACCCGGCACGGTGAGGGCGACGGCGGCCCGGTGGGCGGGGCGCCCCCACGGCATCCCGGCCCGGTAGACCCGCCAGCTGCCACCCATACCCAGATGGGTGCGCAGGACCGAGCCCCGCTCGAACTCGATCTCGAGGTGCTTGCCCACGGCCCGGACGGTGCGCACCCGGTCGCCCCGGGCGATCCGCCCCGGGCCCCGCGCCCGGGCCAGGTCGGCGTGGAGCACGAGCCGGCCCTCGAGCACGGTGCGCAGACGGGCCGCCACCCGGTGCACGGTGTCGCCTTCGGGCACCGTCGCTCAGGCTCCGAGCACGTCGGCCACGTCGTCGACCAGGCGCTCGGTCGCCCGCCGGGCCTCGGGAACGAGACCCCCGAAGATGGTGAAGGCGTGAGGCAGAGCGTCCTCGCACCGGACGCGCACGGGCACACCCGCCTGTTCGAGGGCGCGGGCGTAGGCCAGGCCCTGGTCGCGCAGGGGATCGAATCCGGCGGTGACGACGACCGCCGGGGCCAGGCCCCACAACTCGCTGCTTCGTCCCGGCGAGGCCCGCTCGTCGTCGGCGGCCGCCTCGTCGGGCAGGGCCTGGGCCCGGAACCACTCCACCAGGCCGGTCCCCAGGGGGAAGCAGGCGGCGCACGAGTCCAGCGAACCGCCCCGGGCCCGCCAGTCGGTCAGGGGATACACCAGGATCTGGGCGGCGGGCTGGGGCTCGTCACGGCGTCGCCTCTGCTGGCAGACGACGGCGGTGAGGGTCCCACCGGCCGATCCGCCCCCGACGGCGACACGGTGGGGGTCGACACCCAGGGCGTCGGCGTTGGCGATCATCCACGACACCGCCGCCAGACCGTCGTCGAGCTGGGCGGGGAAGCGGTGCTCGGGGGCCAGGCGGTAGTCGACCGACATGACCACGGCCCCGACCCGGTGGGCGAGACGGGTGCACAGGGCGTGGCTGGTGGCGAGGGAGCCGATGACCCAGCCGCCCATGTGGAACCACACGATCCCCGGCGCCCGGTCGACGGCCGCCGGCGGATGGTAGAGGCGCACGGGCAGAGGACCGGCCGGACCCTCGATGGTCCGGTCGTGCACCGCCACGTCCGGTCGGGGATCCTCCGCCGCCAGGGCCACCAGCTCGGCCTCGCCCCGGCGCATCGTCTCGACGTCGAAGGACCGCGGCGCCCGGGCGGTGGCGAGTCGGGTGAGGATCTGCATCCGCTCGTCGAGGCGCCGCCCGTCGATCTCGAGCGGCTCACCGGCGAGGCGGCGTCGGGCGGGTCCGGGAAGACCCACGGCGGCCTTCAGGAGACGACGTTGGAGCGCCACCGCCGGGGGACGGCGCCAGCCGCGACGCCCGTTCCCGGATCGCCTTGTGCCTCGTCGCATGGTCGGCAGGCGTACCCGGCTCACTCGTCGCGCAGGACGGCGACGTCGTGGGGATGGCTCTCACGCAATCCCGCCCCGGTGATGCGGACCAGGCGGGTGTGGCGTCGCAGATCGTCGAGGGTGGCCGCACCGGCGTAACCCATCCCCGACCGCAGCCCGCCCACGAGCTGACCCACCAGTTCGGCGAGGGAACCGGCGTAGCGGACGCGGGCCTCCACCCCTTCGGGAACGTGCTTGCCGTGGCCCTGGCCGGTCCCGTAGCGGTCGGTGGCCCGGCCCCGCATGGCCCCCGCCGAGCCCATCCCCCGGTAGGTCTTCCACATCGCCCCGTCGACCAGCTCGAGCTCGCCGGGCGCCTCGTCGACGCCGGCCAGCAGGTTGCCCAGCATGACGGCGTCGGCACCCGCCACGAACGCCTTGACGATGTCGCCGGAGGTGACGACCCCACCGTCGGCGATGATCGGGACCCCCAGGTGGCGGGCGGCCCGGGCGCACTCCCAGATGGCGGTCATCTGGGGCATGCCGGCACCGGCCACGATGCGGGTGGTGCAGATCGATCCGGCCCCCACCCCCACCTTCACCACGTCGGCGCCGGCCTCGACGAGGGCGCCGACACCGGCGGCGGTGACGACGTTGCCCCCCACCACGGGCACTTCGGGCCAGTCCTTCTTGATGGCGCGGACGGCATCGACGACACCCTGGGTGTGGCCGTGGGCGGTGTCGATGACGAGGACGTCGACGCCGGCGGCCACCAGGGCCTCGGCCCGCTCGCCGGTGTCGGTGACCCCGACCGCCGCCCCCACGCACAGGCGCCCCTCGGCGTCCAGGGTGGCGTCGGGATGCTCGATGCGCTTGGCGATGTCCTTCACCGTGATGAGCCCCCGCAGCACCCCGTCGTCGTCGACGAGGGGGAGCTTCTCGATGCGGTGGCGGTGCAGGATCTCGACGGCCTCGGCCAGGGTCGTGCCCTCGGGGGCGGTGACGAGCCCCTCGCCCGTCATGAAGTCGGTGACGGGTCGGTCGTCCTGCTCGGGGCCGCAGAAGCGGATGTCGCGGTTGGTGAGGATGCCCACGAGGCGGCCCCCGGCATCGCAGATCGGAACACCGCTGATGCGGTGGCGGGCCATGAGGCGCTCGGCGTCGGCCAAGGTGGCCGTGGGCGGCAGGGAGATGGGGGCCGAGATCATGCCCGACTGGGCCCGCTTGACCCGGTCGACGTGGGCGACCTGCTCCTCGATGGACAGGTTCCGGTGCAGGATCCCGAGGCCGCCGGCACGGGCCAGGGCGATGGCCAGGGGGGCCTCGGTGACCGTGTCCATGGCCGCCGACAAGAGGGGGACCCGCAGGGTGATCCCGGCGAGCTGGGTCGTGGTGTCGACCTCGGCGGGGAGCACCTCGCTCCAGCCCGGCACGACCAGGACGTCGTCGAAGGTGAGGGCCTCGGGCCCCGCGAAGAGAGCCGCGTTCAGCGTTTCGACGTCACTCCCATCGGCCTCCGCTACCCCGGCGGGCGGCGTCCGGGCACCCGCGGGGGCGGCCGGGCGGGGAGCGTGGGAGAGACGGTCACGATCGCCCGTGTCGTTCATGAACCGAGCCTAGACGGGGCGCGGGTGAGACCGCGGTAGCCGAGACGGAAGCCGGCGGCGACCAGGCGGTCGGCCCAGGCGGTGCCGGTGACCGCTTCCCCGTCGACCCGGGCGATCTCGAGGCGGGGAAGACGGCGCGCCGCCAGGGCGGCGTCGAGGGCGGGCAGCCAACGCTCGAGCTCGTCGGCTCCCTCGAAGGTGACCAGGCTCCGTCCCCCGGCCTCGATCAGCACCAGGGGCCGTCCGCCGTCGAGCACCACCTGGGCCCCAGCCCGCCGGGCGGGCCGACCCGACGACTCGGGCCAACGCAGGGCCGCACCGTAGGGTTGGGCGGGATCGGTGGCGGCCAGCACCAGGGGCTCCGCCTCCGGGTCGGGGTCGCGAACCGCGCGCAGACGGTCGACCGCACCCGGCAGGGCGAACTGGGCGGCGCCGAGCCCGGCGACGAAGTAGCCCCGTCGGACCTCGCCCCGGTCCTCCAGGGCCCGCAGGACCGGATAGACCCCGGCGAACCTGCCCTCGATCCCCTCGGCGAGTACGCCTTCACGGGTGACGATGCCGTGACGGTCGAGCAGACGCCGCGCCCGGAGATGGGCGATCTCGGTGGGAGCGGGCCGCCCGCGACCCAGCTCGGCGGTGAGCGACCAGCGCCCGGCCCCCGCCGCCGGGCCCGCCCGTCGGACCCGGCCGGGACGGGGACGGCCGCGGCCCGCACGCGACGAGCGCGATCCGCCCGCCGGACCTCGCCCCCGTCCGCCGCCGAGCAGGGCCCGCAGGGGGGCCAGGGTGTCGGCGGTGACCTCGCCCGCCCAGACGAGATCCCACAAGGCGGCAAGCACCGTCGCCTCGTCGTAGGGAACGCCGGCGTCGGCGACGGCGGCCACCAGGTCGCTCCAGAAACTGGCCCCCCGCTCGCTCAGGCAGAGGCGGATGGCGTCGTGGACCGGACCCTCGACGGGCTCGACGATCTCGGCGAGAGCGGCTGCGGCGTCCTGGCGGAACACGAGACGGATCCGGCCGTCGCGGGGACCGAGAGAGCCCGCCCCGAGCCACACGACCTCGCCCGCCGCCACCAGGGCGTCGAGGTCGCCGGGATGGTGGTCGGCCAGGCGCACGGCGAGGACGTCGCGGTCGAGCACCGACGCCGGGATGGCGACCCCCTCGAGCTGGGCGATCACGTCGACGAGGGCGTCGGGGTCGCGCCGCCGGCTGCCCACCTGCTGCCAGGCCGGCAGGAAACGGGCGAGGACCTCGGCGTCGACGGGTTCGATCTGGTGACGCAGGGCGGCCAGCGAGGCCCGGCGCAGGCGGGTGAGGACCTCGGGGGCGCAGTACTCGCGCCCCGACCCACCGGGCCGGAACTCGCCGGCGAGGAGGCGTTCGTCGGCGACGAGGGCGTCGAGGCGCTCGCGCACCCGCACCGGCGACACGCCCAGACGCCGGGCGACCTCCACGCTGGTGAACGGACCGTGGGTCCGGGCGTGGCGCAGACACAGGTCGCCGAGGGGATCGTCGACGGGTTCGGTGAAGGCGGCGGGCAGACCGGGCGGCAGGGCGACACCGAGGGCGTCGCGGACCCGGGCCGCGTCCTCGGCCGCCACATAGCGCTCGCGCCCGTCGCGCCCCCGCTCGTCGGGGGTCGCGGCTGTGGCGAGGGCCGGGTCGCCGATACGGGCGGGGAAGGCCCGACGGGTGGCGACCAGCTCGTCGAGCCACGCCGCCACCGGCGCCCCGGGCCGTGCCCGAGCCGCGATCTCGTCGATGTCGAGCGGCCCCAGGCGGCGGAGCAGGTCGTGGACCTCGTCGAGGTCGCGGGCACGCCGGCCCTCGTCCAGGGCCTGGAGCTCGCCCTCGAGCTTCTCGATCACCTCCGGATCGAGCAGCTCTCTGAGTTCCTCGGCCCCCAACAGGTCGGCCAGCAGCTCGCGGTCGAGGGTGAGCGCCGCCGCCCGCCGCTCGGCCAGGGGAGCGTCGCCTTCGTACATGTGCACGGCGATCCAGGCGAACAGCAGGGACCGGGCGAAGGGCGAGGCGGCCGGCGTGTCGGCGGTGACGAGGCGCACACGCCGGGCGCCGAGATCGGCCATGAGGGAGCGCAGGGCCGGCAGGTCGAACACGTCGTTGACGCACTCGCGGGTGGTCTCCAACAGGAGGGGAAAGCGCGGGTGACGGGCGGCAACGGCCAACAGGTCGGCGGCCCGCCGCCGCTGCTGCCACAGGGGCGTGCGGCGGTCGGGCCGGCGGCGGGGCAGGAGCAGGGCCCGCGCCGCGCACTCCCGGAAGCGGGCGGCGAACAGGGCGGTCTCGGGGAGATGGTCGACGACGAGGTCGGTGATCTCGTCGGGTTCGAAGGCGAAGGCCTCGACGGGCAGGTCGTCGAGGGCCTCGGGGAGGCGGATGACGATGCCGTCGTCGCTCCACATGACGTCGATGTCGTCTCCCCACTCGGCCACCAGGCGGGCCCGGATGGCCATCGCCCACGGGGCGTTGACCCGGGCCCCGAAGGTGGTGAGCAGGCAGATCCGCCAGTCGCCGATCTCGTCGCGGAAGCGTTCGACGACGATGGTCCGGTCGTCGGGCACGGCACCGGTCGCCTCGGCCTGCTCGTCGAGATAGGCGAGGAGGTTGGCGGCCCCGGTCTCGTCGAGGCCGTGACGCTCACGCAGGCGGGTGACCGGGTCGGGATCGGCGCGGATCTCGCGGATGAAGGCACCGACGGCCCGGCCGAGTTCGAGGGGGCGGCCGGGTCCGTCGCCGTGCCAGAAGGGCATGCGGCCGGGTACCCCCGGTGCCGGGGTGACGACGACCCGTTCGGGGGTGATGTCGACGATGCGCCAGCTCGAGGCCCCGAGCAGGAAGGTTTCGCCGACGCGGGACTCGTAGACCATCTCCTCGTCGAGTTCCCCCACCCGGGTGCCGTCGGGGAGGAACACCCCGTACAGGCCCCGGTCGGGGATCGTGCCCGGGTTGGTGACGGCGAGACGCTGGGCGCCGGCCCGCCCCCTCAGCATCCCCGTGGCGCGGTCCCACACGATGCGGGGACGGAGCCCGGCGAACTCCTCGGCCGGGTACACGCCCGACAGGAGATCGAGGACGCTGTGGAGCACCTCGTCGGACAGCTCGGTGAAGGGAGCGGCCCGGCGGACGAGGGCGGCGAGGTCGTCGATGTGCCACTCGTCGAGGGCGCACATGGCGACGATGTGCTGGGCCAGCACGTCGAGGGGGTTGCGGGGGAAGCGGGTGGACTCGATCTGGCCCCGGCGCATGCGGTCGACGACGACGGCCGCCTCCAGCAGATCGCCCCGGTGGCGGGGGAAGATGCGGCCCCGGCTCGGCTCGCCCACCCGGTGGCCGGCTCGGCCGATGCGCTGGAGAGCAGCCGAGACCGATCCGGGCGAGGCGACCTGCACCACCAGGTCGACGGCACCCATGTCGATGCCGAGCTCGAGCGACGAGGTGGCGACGAGCCCCTTCAGCTCGCCCCGCTTGAGCTCGTCCTCGACGACGAGGCGACGCTCCCGCGAGAGGGACCCGTGATGGGCCTTGACCAGCACCGGGCCCTCGCCGGCACCCGTGCCGACCGCCTCGGCGCCGACGTGCTCGGGTTGCTCGTCGGTGGCCAGCTCGTTGAGACGGGCGGCGAGGCGTTCGGCGAGTCGACGGGCGTTGGTGAAGACGAGGGTGGAGCGGTGGGATTCGATCAGCTCGAGGAGGCGGGGGTGCAGGGCGGGCCAGATCGAACGCCGGACGGGTCCGGCGGCCGCCGGGGCCTCGAGGGGGGCGTCGACCACCTCACCCAGGGAGCCCATGTCGTCGACGGGGACCACCACGGCGACGTCGAGCTCCTTGCGGGTCCCGGTGTCGACGACGGTGACGGGCCTCGGACGGAGGCGGCCCTCGGCGTCGGGTTCGGCGCCCCCGAGGAAGAAGGCCATCTCGTCGAGGGGGCGTTGGGTGGCGGACAAGGCGATGCGCTGGGGGGACCGGTCGGTGAGCTCGACGAGGCGTTCGAGCGAGAGCTGGAGGTGCGAACCGCGCTTGGTGGGCGCCAGGGCGTGGATCTCGTCGATGATGACGTGCTCGACGCCCCGCAGGGTCTCGCGGGCCCGTGAGGTCAACAGGAGATGGAGCGACTCGGGGGTGGTGATGAGGATGTCGGGGGGATGGCGGACGAGGCGCCGGCGCTCGTCGGTCCCCGTGTC
>RFFY01000603.1 GCA_003697065.1 Actinomyces sp.
GAAGGTGAAGGTGTGCCCGGCCAGCTCGGCCAGACCGGACACGTCGGACACGGGGTCGATGCCCGAGTCGGCTCGGGTGACGAAGACCGAGGTGAAGGCACGGTCGATGTCGCGCTGGGCGACGGCGTGGGCGCCCTCGACCTCGGCCCGCGCCTGCACCCCGGTGAGGCCCCCGAACCACACGAGGTCGAGGTCCCCGACCCGAAAGCCCGTCACCGCCGACTGGTAGTCGGTCACCGGGACGTAGACCACCCCGACGCCGAGTTCGGCGGCCAGGTGGTCGGCGAGCAGGCCGTAGGTGCGTTGGAGGCGCTGGGGCTCCTGGTCGGGGATGGCCCCCACACGCAAGACGGCACCCGTGTCCGCGGGTGCCGTGTCGGGGTTCGGGATCGATGCGCCCGGTGCCGGGTCACCGGCACCGCACGCGGTGGCGCTCAGGACGAGAGCGCCGAGGACGACGATGAAGGTCCGCCAACTGACGGACAGACGGGGCGCGGTCATGCGCGCCCCCGCAGGAAGGCTTCCACGGGTTCCTCCGGGTCGGATCCGCCGGACGCGCCGGCAGAGCTTCGCTAGGGTCTCGATGGTCGGACCGGTGCCCGGACCGACCGGGCCGACGCTAGTCGGCCGAGCCGAGCCGAGAGGGATCGCCTTGACCACGCCCGCCCCGCCACCTCCCCCGCCTCCCTCGGGCTCGGCAACACCCCCGACGCCGGCTCCCGGGCCTCTCTTCGTCGTCGACACCCCCTACGAGGTGGCCCGCTGGCGGCCCCTGCTGAACTGGCTGCTGGTCGTCCCCCACCTCGTGATCGGCTACGGCCTCGGCTACGCCGTCAACGCCGTGGGGCTCGTCTACTGGGTGATCGTCGTCGTCACCGGCCGACCCCAGGCGGGCCTCTACCACTTCCTCGCCATGGCCGAGCGCTACTCCTTGCGAAGCGGCGCCTACCTCTTCGGGCTCACCTCGACCTATCCCCCCTTCGAGCTGACCAGCGGACCGGCCGACGACGGCCACCACCCGGGGATCGGGCTCCACCTGCCCGCCGCCCCCGAGCAGGTCCCCCGATGGGCGGCCCTCAACGTCGTCTTCGCCATCCCCCACTACGTCGTGTGGTTCGTGTTCAGCATCGGGGCCGCCGTCGTGGCGGTCATCGGTTGGTTCGCCGTGGTGATCCTCGGTCGCTGGCCGACGGGTCTGCGCGACTACCTGGTGCGGGTGACGGACTACGGCATGCGGATCTGGGTGTACGTCTTCATGGTCGACACCCGCTACCCCCGTTTCGGCCTCTGAAGGCGTCGCCGCCGACAGCGCGCCCCCGACGATCCCGAGCCGACACCGCGGCGCCCATCCCGGTCCCACCACGGGGTACCCGCGTCGTGCCGGTCCTCGAGTTGCGGCGGGGTCTGCCGACAGGATCGCCGATGCACGAGCACCCACCGGCCCGGCCACGACGGGCGTCCCGTGTCCCGATCGGCGCCGCCCTCGTTCTCGCTGTCACGGCGGCCGCCTGCGCCGGCGGCGCACCGGACGGGGGCGACGAGGCGGCCCGGGCGGCCGACCCCGCCGCCACGGTGGCCGTCTCGACCACGAGCACGGAACCGGCCCCGGTCGAGCCCCTGGTCACCCGTGCCACCGAGGCGTCCTCCGTCACCGATCCGCCCCCGGCGGTGGCGGTGGAGGACCTGCCGGCCCTCGTCGACGCGTGGGGAGCGTTGGCCGATCCACAGGCGGCCGATCCACAGGCGCCGGGCAGCCTCACCCCCGACGAGCTCGTCGCCCGCCTCGTCGGGGCCCCGGTGCGGCCGCCCCTGCCCGACGAGGCGGCAGGTCTGGGCTTCACCGTCACCATGACCGGATCGGGTCCCGACGCTCCCTGGTCGTGGAGCTGGGAGTGGTGGACCGGACTCGACGGGGTCCTCGGCGACATCGACCCCGTCCTCGACGGGGGCGGCCCCGGCACCCGCGCCCTGCGCGAGACCTACGACCCCGTGCTGGCCGCCGCCGGCTGGAGCGTCGTCGACTCTCTGGTCGCCACACCGGCCACCCCGGGCGGGCCCACCGTCGCCGCCGTCACCTACCGGGCCGACGACGGGGTCGTCTACCTGGGCCAGCTCCAGGAGATCGACGGCGAGCCCGGCGACCTGCTGGCCGTCCTGTCCGAGGCGGGCACCCGACCCGACGGAGCCCCGGGTCCGACCCTCACCTGGCACCTCGAGGTCGGCGCCCCGTCGAACTTCCACCCCGTGCCACTTCTCGGCGACCTGTTCTCGGCCATCCCGGTGGCGCCGGGCGCCGTGCTGACCGACCTCGAGCTGCGCAGCGTCGGACCCGGCGACGACGAGGGCGGACCCCGGGTGGAGCTGGTGTACGTGTGCGACCTCCTCGACGGTTCGGCTCCCGCCGCCCAGGGTGTGTACCGCGACGAGCTCGACGGCACCGTGTACGCCGCCGGTCGTCTGGATCCCGCCGCGCCCGAGGGCTGGTCCGAGGCCGAGCCCACCGTCGACGCCGACGGGGTGTGGCGCCAGCCCCTCCTCGTCCTCGGGCGCTACGAGGGTGTGATCGAGGTGATCCCCGGTACCGACGGGTCGGCCTCGTCGCGGGTGACGGTCACCCTCCTCCCCGGCGCCCCCGAGGTGCGGCCCCCCGCCTGAGCCGGCTCACCCGGCGCGCTTGCGGCGCTTGGCCGTCCGGGCCCGTTCGCCGGCGTCGAGAACGACCTTGCGCAGACGCACGTGGGTGGGGGTGACCTCGACGCACTCGTCGTCGGCGATCGTCTCCAACGCCTGTTCGAGGCTCAGGCGGCGGGGCGGGGTCAGGCGCACCGTCTCGTCGGCGGCGGCGGCCCGCACGTTGGTCTGCTTCTTCTCGCGGCAGATGTTGACGTCCATGTCGTCGGCCCGGGAGTTCTCCCCGACGATCATCCCCTCGTACACCTCGGTGCCGGGGCCCACGTAGAGGGTGGTGCGTTCCTGCAGGCCGGCGATGGCGTAGCCGGTCGCCACACCGCGACGGTCGGCGACCACGCTGCCGGTGGTGCGGGGTCGCAGCTCCCCCGCCCACGGACGCCAGCCCTCGAACACGTGGTGGAGCATGCCGGTACCCCGGGTCTCGGTGAGGAACTCGGTCCGGAAGCCGATGAGCGCCCGGGCGGGTACGACATAGTCGAGCCGGACCCAGCCCGTGCCGTGGTTGACCATGTCGACGAGCTCTCCCCGACGCTCGCCGAGGAGCTGGGTGACCGCACCCACGTGCTCGTCGGGAACGTCGACGGTGAGCCGCTCGGTGGGCTCGTGCACGGTGCCGTCGATGTCGCGGGTGAGCACCTCGGGCTTGCCGACGGTGAGTTCGAACCCCTCGCGTCGCATGGTCTCGACGAGCACGGCCAGCTGGAGCTCGCCGCGTCCCTGCACCTCCCACGTGTCGGGACGGTCGGTGGTCAGCACCCTCAGCGACACGTTGCCGACCAGCTCGGCGTCGAGCCGGGCCTTGACGAGACGGGCCGTCAGCTTGTCGCCATCGGCCCCGGCCAACGGGGAGGTGTTGATCCCGATCGTCATCGACAGGGTCGGTTCGTCGACGCTGATACGGGGGGCCGGCCGGGGGTCGTCGGGATCGGTCAGGGTGTCACCGATGGTGACCTCGTCGATCCCCGACACACCGATCAGCTCGCCGGGACCCGCCTCGTCGACCTCCACCCGCTCGAGCGCCTCGGTGACCGTGAGGGTGCCGACCCGGGCCGGGACCACGGTGCCGTCGGCGCGACACCAGGCCACCGGCGCCCCCCGGCGGATCGTGCCGTGCTCGACCCGGCACAGGGCGATCCGGCCCACGTAGGGGGAGGCGTCGAGGTTGGTCACCCGGGCCTGGAGGGGATGGTCGGGGTCGTGGGTCGGCGCCGGGATCGAGTCGAGGATCACCTCGAAGAGGGGCTCGAGGTCGACACCGGGAACGGCCGGGTCGAGGGTGGCGGTGCCCTCGCGTGCCACGGTGTACACGATCGGGAACTCGATCTGGCTCTCGTCGGCGTCGAGGTCCAAGAAGAGCTCGTAGACCTCGTCGACCACGGCCGCGATCCGGGCGTCGGGCCGGTCGATCTTGTTGACGACCAGGACGAGCGGGAGACGCCGCTCGAGGGCCTTGCGCAGCACGAAGCGGGTCTGGGGCAGGGGTCCCTCGGAGGCGTCGACGAGCAGGATCGCCCCGTCGACCA
Source organism: Actinomyces sp. (assembly GCA_003697065.1). Taxonomy (GTDB): domain Bacteria; phylum Actinomycetota; class Acidimicrobiia; order Acidimicrobiales; family Aldehydirespiratoraceae; genus J010. The sequence goes on from RFFY01000603.1 coordinate 4,215, forward strand.
TCGTGAGCGCTCGCTCGACCTCGCCGCCGAAATCGGCGTGGCCCGGCGTGTCGACGATGTTGATCTTCACCCCGTCCCGTCGGACGGCGGTGTTCTTGGCGAGGATCGTGATGCCCTTCTCGCGCTCGAGGTCGAGGGAGTCCATGACCCGGTCGACGAGGGCGGCACCGGCCCGGAAGGCGCCCGACCGGCGCAGCATGGCGTCGACCAGGGTGGTCTTGCCGTGGTCGACGTGGGCGATCATGGCGACGTTGCGCAGGTCGCCGCGGGTGGTGAGGGTCACCGACCGAACGGTACCGCCCGCCGCGTCGAGAAGCGCGGGCCCGCCCCGGGGGCCGGGCCCGCGCCTTCGAGTCCGGTTCAGCCGACGTGGATGACTCAGCTGACTCAGCCGACTGAGGCGACCCAGCCGACTCAGCCGACGCGGGTGATGCTCACGCGGGCCACGGGACCGCTCCAGCCGTGCACGGC
>RFFY01000604.1 GCA_003697065.1 Actinomyces sp.
GACACCAGGGTGTCGACGTCGGTGCGGCCGCCGGAGGTCCACGCCGGCTCGTGGTGGGCCCGGGTGTGGGCGAAGGGGGCGCCACACGCCACGCAGGCGCGGTCGCGGGCGGCCAGGGCCAGGCGTTGATCGAGGCTGGCGAGACGCCGGCTCCGAGAGAGCCACAGGGGGCGACCCGGACCGTCACGTAACAGGACCGAGACCAGGGAGTCGGGCGGCAGCGTTTCGAGGACCGCCGGCGGCACCGGACCCGTGTCGATGATCTCGCAGCGGGGTCCCGCCCGCTCTCGGCCCCCCGCACGCCCGCCACCGGCGGCCCCGCCGTCGGCGACACCCGGGGCGGGGAGGTCGACGCAGAGGATCACGTGGGTGCCGACCCGCTTGGCCGTGGGCAGGGGCGGGTCGTGGGCGGGGCCGGGCGCCTCGACCCCCAGCAGGCGGGCCAGGGCATCGGCCACGCGCTGCTCGTCGGTGCGGGCACCGGCGGCCGGCACGGCTCCGTCGGGCGCGCCATCCGGCGCGGCCGCGCCATCGCGACCCGCCGTACCGGCCCCGCCACCGGTGGTCGGCCCGTCTCCGGAGGAGGCGGCGCTGTCGGACCGCCACAGGGCCTCGACCTCGGTGTGGAGGGCGGCCCGCACCCGGGCGCCGGTGTCGGGATCGAAGGAGGCGGCCAGACGCACCATGCCCGAGATCGTGTCGGTCCAGATGCGGGCCTGGCGGTCGCGGCGCTGACGTTCGAGACGCCGGCGGGAGGACTCGGCCGACTCGCGCCGGTCGAGCCAGGAGCGCACGGTGCGTGCCGCCACACCCACCGGCTGGCGGACCACGGCAGCCAGGAGACGCTCGTCGGCGTCGACGGCCTCCGCACCGGCGCGAGCGGCGGCCCCGGTGAGGAGATCGACCTTCTCGGCGTTCAGGTCGGCGTCGGCCAGCAGCTCGCGGGTGCGGGGCATCTCGGCGAGCTGCTCGGCCCGCTGGGCCCGACGGCGGGCTTCGCGACGTGAGCAGCCCTCGGTGTGCTCGACGGCGAACTGGGCGTCGGCGCCGGCGTCGTCGAGGGCGTCGATGGCGCCCAGGACCGCCGCCTCGTAGGCGTCGAGCGCTGCCCGTACCCGGCCCAGGGCGGCGAGCTCGTCGGCCAGGCGGGCCCGCTCCCACCCCACCAGGGGCCCGCGGGGCAGGCGCCCGGCCGCTTCGCACAGGTCTGATACGAACATATGTTCGATACTAGCGGTCCGGACCCGCCCGCGCAACCCCGGAGGCGACGTTTCCCGACGCGTCCTAGGATCGCCCCGGAGAGGAACCCCGATGGACGAGCGCGACCCCGCCGCACCCACCGATTCCGAGCCCACCGACCCCGAGCCGGCGGAAGGACCCGAGCCGGCGGAAGGACCCGACCCCGAGCCCACGGAACGCGCCGAGCCCGAGCGCCGGACCCTGCTGGCGTCGCTGGGCGGGTCTCCCGAGCCGCTCGTGGCCTCGATCGACCACCACCGGCCCCGCAACGTGGTCTTCTTCGCCTCCCGGGACTCCCGGTCCCAGATCCCCGAGATCCGCGAGCGCTGCCGGCACGGCTGGGACGACCACGAGGTGATCGTCGCTCCCGACCACGAGGACCTCGAGGCGTGCCTGGGGGAACTGCACCACGAGCTGCCCCGTCGGCTCGGGGCGCTCGGCGTCACCGACGACGACCTGATCGTCGACTACACCGGCGGCACCAAGACGATGTCGTCGGCCCTGGTTCTGGCGACCATCCGGCGGCCGGTGCGCTACGCCTACGTCGGCGGCACGCGCCGCGACAAGGACGGCCTGGGCACGGTGCAGACCGGCAGCGAGCGGGTCGTGCGGACCCCGAACCCGTGGCAGGTCCTCGCTCTCGACGACATCCGCCAGGCGGCCGCCATGTTCGACCGGGCCGAGTACGAAGCGGCCCGGCGGCTGGCGAAGGCGGCGAGGGACCGGGTCTCGGGTTCCCGGCGCGCCCTGCTGGAGGGCCTGGAAGCCGTCGCCGACGCCTATGCCGCGTGGGACACCTTCCACTACGAGCAGGCGCTGAAGCGGCTCGAAGCCGGCATCCAGATCCTCGGGAGGGCGGCCGACACCGCCCGTGACCGGATGCTGGCCGAGTGGGTCGACGCCCTGGGAGGCGGGCCTCGACAGCGACTGGTGGAACTGGTCGAGCACACGGACCGGCTCGAACGACACGCCGCCGACGGCCTCGACGCCGATCCCCGTCCCCACCCCCTCGTGGTCGACCTCGTCGCCAACGCCCGCCGCAGCGCCGGCCACGGCCACCACGACGACGCCCTCGTCCGCCTCTACGCGGCGGTGGAGAAGGCGGCGAAGATCGCCCTGTTGGCCCGCGGCATCGACAACAGCGCCGCCCGGCTCGAGGACCTTCCCCCCGAAGAACGCCCGGGGCTGACGCCCGACGAGTCGGGCCGGGTGCGCTTCGGGCTCGTCCGCTCGCTGCGGGTCCTGGCGGCGCTCGGCGACCCGCTCGGTCGGGTCGTGGGCGACTCCCCCGACGTGACCGCCTCGCCTCTGGCCGACCTCCTCAGCCAGCGCAACAACGCCATGTTGATCCACGGCTTCGAACGAGCGAGCGAGCGCACCTACCGCCGGACCGAAGGCACGGTCATGCCGCTGCTGGAGGTGACCGAGGAGCACCTGGTCGGACCCCCGCCGTGCCCCCTGGCCCGGCTCTGACGGGATGACCGGGGCCCACCTCGCCCGTGGCTGCTCAGGCGGATTCCAGGGA
>RFFY01000098.1 GCA_003697065.1 Actinomyces sp.
CCGGGGTGCCCCGCGACCTGCGCCGCGACGAGCCCTACCTTGCCTACGACCAGGTCGACTTCGACGTGGTCGTGGGCACCTTCGGCGACTGCTACGACCGCTACGCCATCCGCCTGGCCGAGATCCGCGAGTCGATCCGCATCGTCCGCCAGATCCTCGAGGCCATGCCCGGGGGCGACTACCGGGTCCAGGACAAGAAGGTCACCCCGCCCCCCCGCGCCCGCATCGACGAGTCGATGGAGGCCCTCATCCACCACTTCAAGATCTTCACCGAGGGATTCTCGGTCCCCGAAGGCGAGGTCTACCGGGCCGTCGAGTCGCCCCGGGGCGAACTCGGTGTCTACCTGGTGAGTGACGGAACCTCGCGGCCTTACCGCCTCCACGTCCGGGCGCCGAGCTTCGTCAACCTCCAGACCCTGCCCCACCTCATGCAGGGCGGGCTGGTGGCCGACGCCGTCGCCATCATCTCCTCGGTCGATCCGATCATGGGGGAGGTCGACCGGTGAGCCGCTTCACGCCCGACAACGAGACCCTGGCACGCGAGATCATCGCCCGCTACCCCCGACCCCGTTCGGCCCTCATCCCCCTCCTGCATCTCGCCCAGGAGCAGGACGGCCACGTCACCCGCGACGCCATGGTCCACATCGCCGAGCTCGTCGGCATCACGCCGGCGGAGGTGTACGGCACCGCCTCCTTCTACGAGATGTTCGTCTTCGAGCCGGTGGGCCGCTACCGCATCGGCATCTGCACCAACATCTCGTGCTTCCTGCTGGGCGCCGACGAGCTCCTCGCCCACGCCGAGGAGACCCTGGGGGTGAAAGCGGGCGGCACCACCGACGACGAGATGTTCACCCTCGAAGCCGTCGAGTGCATCGCCGCCTGCACCGAGGCCCCGTGCCTCCAGGTCAACTACCGCTACCGCCTGCGCGTCACCCCCGAGGAGTTCGACGAGCTCGTCGACGACCTGCGGGCCGGGCGGGTCGACGACGTCCCCGCCCACGGCACCCTCGCCCGCGTCCGCCAGCACATCCCGCCCGACCGGATGGCGGGCATCGTGGCGCCCGAGGACGCCCGCGAGGCGCCCGTGTGGCTGGCCCGCAACGACACCGGAGCCGACGCATGACCGCCCCCGACACCGGGCCCGCCGCCTGGCCCGACCCCACCGACGACTACGTGCCCCACGCCCCCGGTTACGTCGACAACCCGGGGCCCAAGATCGTCACCCGTCGCTTCCGTCACCCCGACAGCCACACCCTCGAGCGCTACCTCGCCACCGGGGGCTACGAGGGCCTGGCGGCCGCCCTGCGCCGCACCCCCGCCGAGGTCCACGCCGAGGTCCGCGAAGCGGTCCTGCTCGGACGCGGCGGCGCGGGCTTCCCCGCCGGGATCAAGTGGGGCTTCCTGCCCCCCGGCAAGTTCCCCTACTACCTGGTGGTCAACGGCGACGAGAGCGAGCCCGGCACCTACAAGGACCGCCTCCTCATGGAGCGCGATCCCCACCAGCTCATCGAGGGCTGCCTCATCGCCTGCTACGCCCTGGGCCTGCGCCAGTGCTTCCTGTATGTCCGCGGCGAGATGGCCCTCGCCCAGGAACGCCTCGCCGCCGCCCTCAACGAGGCCTACGCCGCCGGCTACGTCGGCCGCGAGATCCTCGGATCGGACTTCTCGGTCGACATCACCCTCACCTGGGGGGCGGGCGCCTACATCGTGGGTGAGGAGACCGCCCTCATCGAATCCCTCGAGGGGAACCGGGGCATGCCCCGCCTCAAGCCCCCCTACTTCCCCGCCGCCATCGGCCTCTACGGCCAGCCCACCATCGTCAACAACGTCGAGACCCTGTCGAACCTGCCCTGGATCCTGCGCCACGGCGCCGACGCCTACAAGACCTACGGCTCGGAGACCTCCCCCGGCACCCGCATGCTGGCCATCTCCGGCCACGTCGAGCGGCCCGGTGTGTACGAGGTCGAGCAGGGCGTCGTCACCTTCCGCGACCTCTTCTACGGCGAGGCCTACTGCCGGGGCATCCGGGGCGGGCGGGAGCTGAAGATGTTCATCCCCGGCGGCGGCTCGTCGCCCTGGTTCTTCCCCGAACAGCTCGACCTGCCCCTCGAGGGACGCCCCGTGGGGGCCGCCGGCTCCATGCTCGGCTCGGGCGCCATCGTCGTCATGGACGACACGGTCGACGCCGTCGAGGCCGCCCACCGCGTCGTGCGCTTCTTCGCCCGCGAGTCGTGCGGGAAGTGCACCCCGTGCCGGGAGGGCACCACCTGGGAGGAACGCATCCTCGAACGGATCCTCGACGGTGAGGGGCGTCCCGCCGACCTCGACCTGCTGGCCGACATCGCCGACAACATCAGCCCCGGGCCCTACCCGGTGGCGGGTTGGGAGGCCGAGGGTCTCGAGCCCGTGCCCTTCCCCCCGCGCCAGACCACCATCTGCCCGCTGGGGCCGTCCTCGGTGGCACCCATCGCCTCGACCCTGCGCCGCTTCCGCCACGAGTACGAGGCCCGTATCACCCGCCGCGACTCGTTGCCGGTGACGGCCGAAGCGCCGACGCCCACCCCACCCGCCGACGCCGAGCCCACGGGGGTGACAGCGTGACCGAGGTGCGCGACGAGACCACGACCGTCACCGTCACCGTGAACGGGCGCGAGATCACCAGCCCCCCGGGGCGCCTGCTCATAGCGGCGTGCGCCGATGCCGGCATCGAGATCCCCCACTTCTGCTACCACCCACGGATGGAATCCGTCGGCATGTGCCGGATGTGCCTGGTCGAGGTCGACACCGGTCGCGGCCCGGCCCTCCAGCCCTCGTGCATGGTCCCGGTGGCCGACGGCATGGTCGTCGAGACCGAGTCGGAGCGGGTGGTCAAGGCCCAGGACGGGGTGCTCGAGTTCCTCCTCATCAACCACCCTCTCGACTGCCCGGTCTGCGACAAGGGCGGCGAGTGCCCCCTGCAGGACCAGACCATGGCCTTCGGGCCGGGCGAGTCCCGCTACGTCGAGGAGAAACGCCACCACGAAAAGCCCATCGCCATCTCCGACCTCGTGTACCTCGACCGGGAGCGGTGCATCCTGTGCGACCGCTGTACCCGCTTCGCCCGCGACGTCGCCGGCGATCCCCTGATCCACTTCATCGACCGGGGCAACGACACCCAGGTCAACACCTTCCCCGACGAGCCCTTCGCCTCCTACTTCTCGGGCAACACGGTGCAGATCTGCCCGGTCGGAGCTCTCACCGCCCGCCCCTACCGTTTCCGGGCTCGTCCCTGGGATCTCGAGGAGACCATCTCCACCGCCTTCGTCGACAGCGTCGGCGCCCGGGTGGCGGTCCAGTCGAGCCGCAATGAGGTGGTGCGTGTCCTCGGGGTCGACGCCGACGCCGTGAACTGGGGCTGGCTCGACGACAAGAGCCGCTTCCTGCACGAGGCCCTCACCTCGCCCGACCGCCTCGCCGCCCCCCTCGTGCGTCGTGACGGTCAGCTCGTCGCCACCGGCTGGGCCGAAGCGCTCGACCGCGTCACCGGGGCTCTCACCGACGTGGACCCCGCCCGGGTGGGTGTCATCGGCGGGGCCCACCTGACGAACGAGGCCCAGTACGCCTGGGCCCGCCTCGCCAAGTCCGTGGTGGCGACCGACAACGTCGACGCCCAGCTCGACGACGGCCTGCCCCCCGAGCTCGTGCTCGGCCTGCCCCGGGCGAGCATCGACGACGCCTGCCGGCCCGGCGCCACCATCGTGCTGCTCGGCCCCGACCCTCGCGAGGAACTCGGGACCCTGTTCCTGCGCCTGCGTCACGCCGTCGTCCACGACGGTGCCGCCCTCGTCGAGCTCACCCCGACCGCCACCGGCTTGAGCCCCTGGGCCCGTCACCGCCTCCATCCCCGTCCCGGCGAGGCGGGTGCGCTCGCCCGGGCCCTCGTCGACGCCGCCGCCGGCCGGCCCCCGACCGACGAGGTCGCCGGTGTGTCCCCCGAGGCGATCACGGCGGCCGCCGCCGACCTGGGCGACCATCCCGTCGTCGTGGTCGGACGGGCCTCGCTGGCCGAATCGGCCCGGGCGACCGTCGACGCCGCCCTCGCTCTGGCCGAGCTGGACGGGGCGCGCTTCGTGTCGGCCCTGCGCCGCGCCAACGTCCACGGCGCCCTCGATGCCGGACTGGCGCCCGGCCTCGTCCCCGGTCCGGCCCCTCTCGACGAGCCGGGTCCGGTGGCCGAGGTGTGGGGTCGCCTTCCCGCCGCCCGGGGCCTCGACACGGCGGCCATGTTGGCGGCCGCCGCCCGCGGCGAACTCGACGTCCTCGTCCTCCTCGGCGCCGATCCCCTCACCGACTGTCCCGACCGGGAGCTGGCCGAGACCGCCCTGGCCGCCGCTCCCACCGTGATCGCCGTCGCCCCCTGGCTCGACGATTCGGCCGCCGCCCACGCCGACGTGGTGCTGGCCGCCGCCGCCCCCACCGAGGTCGACGGCACCTTCACCAATCTCGAGGGTCGCCTCAGCGTCTGTCGCGCCAAGGTGACGCCACCCGGCACCGCCCGTCCCGACTGGGTGCTCGCCGTCGAGATCGCCCGCCGCCTGGGTGCCGACTGGGCGGTCACCACCCTCGACGAGCTCGTCGCCGAGATGGCCGCCGTCAGCCCCCGCTGGACCGCCCTCGACGCCGTCGCCGACGCCGCCCACGAGATCGAGGGCCTACGTCCCGAGACCGCCCGTCTCGCCGCACCCGCTCCCACCGGGGTCCAGCCGGCCAACGACGCCTACTCCCTACGTCTGGTCGTGGCCCGCACCCTCTACGACGACGGGGTGCGTCTGCGCCACGCCCCGTCCCTGCGGGGCCTCGCCCGTCCCCTGACCGTGCGCCTCTCTCCGGCCGACGCCGGCCGGCTCGGGCTCGTCGACGGCGACCGTGTGCGTGTCACCTCGGCCCGGGGAGCCCTCGAGGCGCCCGTGAGCGTCGACCCCGGTGTTCCGGCGGGTACGGCCGTGTTGCCCCACGCCGCCCCCGACGGCGCCGCCAACCGTCTCGTCGACCGCGACCGGCCCGTCACCGACGTCCGGGTGGAACGCCCATGATCCTCGCCGCCGATCCCCTCTTCCTCGACGGTGTCGACGCCGGCGACGTCGGCATCGCCCTGATCAAGGTCGTGGCCGCCTTCGCCTTCCTCATGGTGGCGGTCATGTTGATGATCTGGTTCGAGCGCAAGCTCATCAGCGACATGCAGAACCGGATCGGTCCCAACGTGGCCGGACCGTGGGGCATCCTCCAGACCCTCGCCGACGGCATCAAGCTCTTCTTCAAGGAGGACCTGGTCCCCGCCGAGTCGGACCGCTTCGTGTTCAAGCTGGCGCCCTACCTGTCCCTGGTGCCCGCCTTTTTGACCTTCGCCGTCGTGCCCCTCGGGGGCGACTTCGACGGGCGGGGCGGTGTCGTGTCGTGGTTCGGTCGTGACACCTTCCTGCAGGTGGCCGACCCGCCGGTGGGGATCCTGCTCGTGCTGGCCATGTCGTCGATCGCCGTCTACGGGGTCATGCTCGCCGGCTGGTCGTCGGGGTCGAAGTATCCCCTCCTGGGGTCGGTGCGGGCGTCGGCCCAGATGATCAGCTACGAGGCCGCCCTGGGCCTGTCGGTGGCCGCTGTGCTGGTGCAGTCGGGCTCCCTGTCGACCCACGACATCGTCGCCGGTCAGGCCGGCGAGGGTTTCGCCGGTTTCATCCCCGGCTGGAACATCATCGTCACCGGCTTCGTGCCCTTCCTCGTCTTCCTCGTCGCCGGCACCGCCGAGCTGAACCGTCCCCCCTTCGACCTCGTCGAGGCCGAGCAGGAACTCGTGGGCGGGTTCCACACCGAGTACAGCTCGATCCGCTTCGCCTTGTTCTTCCTCGCCGAGTTCATGAACACGATCACCATGTCGGCGATCATCGTCACCCTCTTCCTCGGGGGGCCCGCCGGTCCCGTCCTCGTCGACTCGGTGGCCTGGGTGTGGGGCCCGGTGTGGTTCTTCGCCAAGCTGTTCGTCTTCTTGTTCCTGTTCGTGTGGTTCCGGGCGACCCTGCCCCGCCTCCGCTACGACCAGCTCATGAATCTGGGCTGGAAGCTCCTCATCCCCGTGTCGCTGGGCTGGTTCCTCTTCCTCGCCGCCTTGGACATCGGCGACGACCGGGGCTGGAACCGGGGCCTCGTCGTCGCCGCCAGCATCGCCGTCTTCGCCGTCGGCGCCGGCCTGCTGACCTCGGCCGTCCACGCCGGGCGACGCCTGCGCATCGCTGAGGAGGTGCACCGGTGAGCGATCCCCTCGACTACGTCCGCGGCTTCGCCGTCACCTTCCGCAAGCTCTTCGAGGAACGGGTCACGACCCAGTACCGGGGCGGACGGGCCCGTCCCGGCCAGCCCGACGAGAAGCGGCCCAAGCCCCCCCGGGCCCACGGCCGCCACGTCCTCAACCGCTACGAGGACGGGATGGAGAAGTGCATCGGCTGCGAACTGTGCGCCGGGGTGTGCCCCGCCCGCTGCATTTACGTGCGCGGTGCCGACAACGACCCCGACGCCCCGACCTCACCCGGCGAGCGCTACGGCTTCGTCTACGAGATCAACTACCTGCGCTGCATCCACTGCGACCTGTGCGTCGAAGCGTGCCCCACCGAGGCGATCACCGAGACCAAGCTCTTCGAGTTCTCCTTCACCAACCGCGACGACGCCATCTACACCAAAGCCGAGCTCCTCGTCGACGACGGGGGGCGGCCCCGGCACCTGCCCTGGGAGGATTGGCGGCCCGGCGAGGACGAGCACACCTCGGCGTGGATGCGGGCCACCTCGCCCTCCGGCGACGCCGACTACGAGGGCCGGGTCGCCTGGTCGGGCGAGCTCGGCTACGGGGTGCGGGCGCCCGAACGGGGCCAGAGCGGGGAGGCCGCCGGTGAGTGAGGAGATCGTCTTCATCGTCGCCGCCGCCATCGCCCTCACGGGCGCCCTGGGGGTGGTCCTGTCCCGCAACCCCGTCCACGCCGCCCTCTTTCTCGTCCAGACCCTGGTCGGCGTCGCCGTGCACTTCGTGCTGGCCGACGCCCACTTCCTCGCCGCCGTGCAGGTCATCGTCTACGCCGGCGCCATCGTCATCTTGTTCCTCTTCGTGATCATGCTCCTCGGCGTCGACCGGGCCGAGTCCCTGGGGGTCGAGCCCATCGCCGGGCAGAGGCCGGTGGCGGTGATCATCGGCGCCGGCCTCGTGGCCGCCTTGCTGACGGCGGGACTGGTGGCCACC
>RFFY01000605.1 GCA_003697065.1 Actinomyces sp.
GGCGATCTCGGCGCATCCGAGTCCGGCCACGTGGCGCAGCACCACGGCCTCGCGGCGCCGGGGTGGGAGGGCGGCGAGTCGACGGTCCCACGCCGCCGTGTCGGCGGGTTCGGGGTCGTGGTGGACGGCCTGGTACCGGGGGTGGTCGTCGACGGGTACCGGGACGGGGCGACGGGCGGCGTCACGGAGTTCGTTGCGTCCCAGGTTCATGGCGATGGTCCACAGCCAGGGTTCGAGCTTCACGGCGCGGATGCGTGCCGGTGGCCACGACGACAGGGCGCGATAGGCGCGCACGTAGGTCTCCTGACACAGGTCGTCGGCCCGGTCGGGGTGAAGGCGATGCAGGCCGCCGTGGAGACGGGCGCGGGTGGTGGCGACGAGGTCCGCGAAGGCGCCGTCGACGTCGTCGGCGAGACGAGCGGTGAGGTCCATCACCGAAGAGAACCCGCTAGGCGGCCCGCCGGTTGCACGGGTCGGCTCCTCGCTTGCCCGGGCTGCTCGTGAGCGGCCGCGGGCGGGCGGCGCCCCGCCGGTTGCACCGGTGGGGTCGACGTCAGCGTCTCAGGGTCGCAGTTGGCGGAGGTCGCGCACCGCGCCACGAGCGGCCGATGTGGTCATGGCGGCGTAGGCCTGCAGGGCCTGCGACACACGGCGGTCCCGGGCGACGGGGGTCCAGGCCTCGGCCCCGCGGGCCTCCTGGGCGGCCCGTCGGCGTTCGAGCTCGGCCTCGTCGACGGCCAGGTGGATCCGGCGGGCCGGGATGTCGATCTCGATGGTGTCGCCCGTCTCGACCAGGCCGATGGTGCCCCCCTCGGCCGCCTCGGGGGAGACGTGGCCGATCGACAGGCCCGAGGTGCCCCCGGAGAAGCGCCCGTCGGTCAGCAGGGCACACTCCCGGCCCAGGCCCCGCGACTTGATGTAGCTGGTCGGGTACAGCATCTCCTGCATGCCCGGTCCGCCCTTGGGCCCCTCGTAGCGGACGATGACCACCTCGCCCGCCCGGACCTCCTCGCCGAGGATGCCGGCGACGGCGTCGTCCTGGGACTCGTACACCCGGGCCGGTCCGCTGAAGCGGAAGATCGATTCGTCGACCCCCGCCGTCTTGACGATGCAACCGTCGGGGGCGAGGTTGCCGTAGAGGACGGCGAGACCGCCGTCGGCGGTGTAGGCGTGTTCGACGCTGCGGATGCAGCCCCGCTCACGGTCGGTGTCGAGGCTCGGCCAGCGTTCGCTCTGGCTGAACGCCTGCTGGGTGGGGATGCCGGCGGGACCGGCCCGGTAGAACTCGTGCACCTCGGCGGGACAGGTGGGACGCATGATGTCCCACTGGTCGAGGGCGGCGCCGAGGGTGGCGGCATGCACCGTCGGCACCTCGGTGTGGAGCAGGCCGGCCCGGTCGAGCTCGCCGAGGATGCCCATGATCCCGCCGGCGCGGTGGACGTCCTCGACGTGGTAGTCGGGGCTCGAGGGCGCCACCTTGCAGATGTTGGGGGTGCGCCGCGACAACTCGTCGATGTCGGCCATGGTGAAGTCGACGCCGGCCTCCTGGGCGGCGGCGAGGATGTGCAGCACCGTGTTGGTCGAGCCGCCCATGGCGATGTCGAGGGCCATGGCGTTCTCGAAGGCGGGACGGGTGGCGATCGAGCGGGGCAGGGCCGAGGCGTCGTCTTTTTCGTACCAGCGCCGGGCCAGGTCGACGATGCGGCGGCCGGCCTCGCGGAACAGGCGTTCCCGGTCGGCGTGGGTGGCCACGAGGGTGCCGTTGCCGGGCAGGGAGAGCCCGAGCGCCTCGGTGAGGCAGTTCATGGAGTTGGCCGTGAACATGCCCGAGCAGGACCCGCACGTGGGGCATGCCGAACGCTCGTAGGCGAGGACCTCCTCGTCGCTGGCGGTGGCGTCGCCGGCCTTGATCATGGCGTCGATGAGGTCGAGCTTGACCTCGGTGCCGGCGAGCTTCGTCTTGCCGGCCTCCATGGGCCCGCCCGACACGAAGATGGTCGGGATGTTCAGACGCAGGGACGCCATGAGCATCCCGGGCGTGATCTTGTCGCAGTTGGAGATGCACACCAGGGCGTCGGCGCAGTGGGCGTTGACCATGTACTCGACCGAGTCGGCGATGAGGTCACGGCTGGGGAGGCTGTAGAGCATCCCGTCGTGGCCCATGGCGATCCCGTCGTCGACGGCGATGGTGTGGAACTCGCGCGCCACCCCGCCGGCGGCGGCGATCTCCTCGGCCACCAAAGCCCCGAGATCCTTGAGGTGCACGTGGCCGGGCACGAACTGGGTGTAGGAGTTGGCGACGGCGATGATGGGCTTGTCGAAGTCGTCGTCGCCCATGCCGGTGGCCCGCCACAGGGCGCGGGCCCCGGCCATGTTGCGGCCGTGGGTCGTGGTGCGGGAGCGGTAGGCGGGCATGCCCACAGGCTAGGTGAGCCACCCGGTCCCGTCACTGCCCGGTGCCGCGCGTCGTTGCCGGGTGTCGCGTCGCGGCCCGGTGTCTCGGGTCGTTGCCGGGTGTCGCGTCGCGGTCCGGTGTCACGGCCGGGCGGTCGGGGCCGCTGGCGGGCCCTCAGGTGCAGGGCGTCTCGCCGGGCAGCACCGGGCGGGCCTTCAGGCGCCAGGTCGTCCCCTCGTGGTCCCACGTCGTGACCGTGGTGGCGGAGGCGAACACCTCGAGCAGCTCGTCGCGGACGGCGCCGTCGTAGGTGGCGCACACCCACCCGTCGAGGGTGGTGGGATGCAGGGCGTCGGGGGGATCGGGCAGGGGCAAGGGGCGGGTGTCGGGGAAGTCGGGATCGGGCTGGCCGGGCCCAGCGGTGACGAGCAC
>RFFY01000606.1 GCA_003697065.1 Actinomyces sp.
CCTACCGGCGGGTCACCTAGCGTGGCGGTCCCTTGGCGAGATCCCCCGCCGTCGGGCGGTGGCGGGGCCCTACGTGTGGAGGAGAACACCAGATGCGAATGAGACGAACACGTCGCGTGGCGGCGGTACTCGGGGTCTTCGTCACCCTGACCGCGGCCGTCTCGAGCGCCGGCGCGGCACCGCCCACCCCGTCGCCGGACGATGCTCCCCGCACCGTCGCCGAGAGTCCGACGGGCAGCTACATCGTCGTCCTCGACGGCGAGGGCCTGGCCGCCCGCCTCGGCACCGACGCCCTCGACACGCCGAGCGCCGAGCGTCTCGCCGACGAGCTGGCGGCCGGTCACGACGCCGTCCTCGCCGACGCCGGCGCCTCACCGGCCGACAAGGTGCAGGACTACGTCAACGCCCTCGACGGGTTCTCCGCCGCCTTGTCCCACGACGAGGCCATCCGCGTCGCCAACCAGCCCGGCGTGAAGATGGTGATCCCCGACGAGCTCCACCAGATCACCACCGACGCCAGCCCGAAGTTCCTGGGCCTGACCGGCAAGAAGGGCGCTTGGGCCACCGGGGTCACCGGTGAGGACGTGGTCGTCGGTGTGATCGACACCGGCATCTGGCCCGAGCATCCGAGCTTCGCCGACACCGAGATCCGGTGCATCGACGCCAAGGGCAAGGAGAAGAAGGCCAAGGACGACGGCTCCTGCCCCAAGAAGACCACACCCACCGAGGTGCAGGTCTACGGGCCCCCGCCCGTCACCCTCGACGGCAGCGAGCGGCCGACGTGTGAGTTCGGCAACACGGCGCACAACCCCGACGACGCCCCGTTCACGTGCAACAACAAGCTCATCGGCGCCCGCCAGATGCTCGACACCTACCGCTTCTTCATCGGTGCCGATCCCGACGAGTTCGACTCGGCCCGTGACGACAACGGTCACGGCACCCACACGGCGTCGACAGCCGCGGGCAACGCCGGCGTGCACGCCAGCATCCTCGGTGTCGACTACGGCGAGATCTCGGGTATCGCCCCCCGGGCCCGCATCATCGCCTACAAGGCGTTGGGCAACCTCGGTGGCTTCACCTCCGACCTGGTGAGCGCCATCGACCAGGCCGTGGCCGACGGGGTCGACGTGATCAACTACTCCGTCGGTGGCGGCGCCAGCCTCGCCAGCCCTGACGCCATCGCCTTCCTGTTCGCCGCCGACGCCGGCGTGCTCGTCGCCACCTCGGCGGGCAACAGCGGCCCCGGCCCCGAGACCATCGGCGGTCCCGCCGACGTCCCGTGGGTCACCTCGGTCGGTGCCAGCACCCAGAAGCGCTTCTTCGAGGGCCAGGCCGAACTCGGTGACGGCACCGAGGTCTCGGGTGCCTCGATCACCCCGATGCCCGACGGCCAGTTCAGCCTCGTCGACGCCGCCGACGCCGGCGGTGACCTGTGCATCCCGGGCACCCTCGA
>RFFY01000607.1 GCA_003697065.1 Actinomyces sp.
CCCCCTGCCCCGCCCCCGACGGAACCAGCGAGCAGCGCCGCCAGTTCGACGAGCCACCCCCGATGTGCATCGACCCGGCCAAGCGCTACACGGCGACGATGCAGACCACCATGGGCACCATCGTCATCGAACTCGACCCGGCTCGCGCCCCCCGGACCGTCAACAACTTCGTGGTCCTGGCGCGCTACCACTACTACGACGGCATCGTCTTCCACCGGGTCATCAACGGGTTCGTCCTCCAGGGCGGTGACCCCACCGGTACCGGTCGGGGCGGTCCCGGCTACCGCTTCGCCGACGAGCTCCCGCCGCCGGGACGCTACGAGATCGGGTCGCTGGCCATGGCCAACGCCGGGCCGGACACCAACGGCAGCCAGTTCTTCATCATCAGCGGCCAAAGCGGCGTGCAGCTGCCCCCCCAGTACTCCCTGTTCGGCAAGGTCGTGTCGGGGCTCGACGTGGTCGACGCCATCCAGCAGGTCCCGACCGACCGCAACGACCGCCCCCTCACCGACGTCGTGATCGAGTCGGTCACCATCACCGAGTCGGACTGAGATCACCGGACGAGACGCGCACACCACAGGAGGACCACAGATGCGTGAGTTCCGTCGGATCGGCGTCGTCGGCGCCGGCCAGATGGGGTCGGGGATCATCGAGGTGATGGCCCGCAACGGGCTCGAGGTGGTGGCCCGCGAGGTCGACGCCGCCGCCGCCGAGGCGGGGCGGTCCCGGGTCGAGTCTTCGATGGGTCGGGCGGTCGAGCGGGGCAAGCTCGACGCCGAGACCCGTGACCGGGCCCTGGCGGCCGTGACCTGGACGACCGAGTTGGCCGACCTCGCCGGCTGCGACCTCGTGGTCGAGGCGGTCGTCGAGGACCTGGCGCTCAAGCACGAGATCTTCGCCGCCCTCGACGAGGTCCTCGACGCCGACGCCGTGATGGCCACCAACACCTCCTCCATCCCCGTGATCGACGTGGCCATGGCCACCTCGCGGCCCGAGCAGGTGCTGGGGATGCACTTCTTCAACCCGGCGCCGGTGATGAAGCTCGTCGAGCTCATCGCCACCCAGCGCACCGACCCCGCGGTCTTCGACGCCGTCCGGGCCTTCACCACCGAGGTGCTGGGCAAGCGGGTCGTGGTCGCCCCCGACCGCAGCGGCTTCGTGGTCAACGCCCTGCTGGTGCCCTACATCACCCAGGCCATCGCCATGTACGAGGCCGGGCACGCCAGCCGGGAGGACATCGACGAGGGCATGGTTCTGGGGTGCGGTCATCCCATGGGCCCGCTCACCCTCGCTGACATGATCGGCCTCGACACCTGCCTCGCCGTGGCCGAGTCGCTCTACGAGGAGTACCGGGAACGCTTCCTGGCCCCGCCACCCCTGCTGAAGCGGATGGTCGCCGCCGGTCACCTGGGTCGCAAGTCGGGCCGGGGGTTCTACGACTACTCCTGACGCGCTGCTACTCCTGACGCGCTGCTACTCCTGAGGCGCCCTGCTCCCGTCGAGACGCGCTCCACGGCCGGTCCGGCGTGACCGCCACCCGGGAGCTACTCGCCGGCCGCCCCCGGCGTCCGGACCGGCCTGCTCCCGGCCGTGGCGGGCGGCGGCGCCGCCTCGCCGTTGCGGCGCAGGCGAGCCATGAGGGCCGTCGACCAGGGGGCACTCGGCGCCGCCGGGGTGGGTCGGCCCACCGGTCCGTCGTAGGCGATGGCG
>RFFY01000608.1 GCA_003697065.1 Actinomyces sp.
ACGAACACCGACAGCAGGGCCGTCCACCCCCACAGGATCAGCACCGAGCGGCGGTGGCCGTGACCGAGGCGCATCAGGCGGTGGTGGAGATGCTCCTTGTCCGGTGCGGACAGGCCCTGGCGGCGCGCCGCCCGCCGGATCACGGCGAACACGAGATCGACGAGGGGCACGCCGAGGATCACCAGGGGGATGAAGATGGGGGCGAAGAAGAACCAGGTCTGGCCGCTGAAGGGCTCGGTCACCCGACCCCCGACGCTCATGGTCGACGCCGCCAGCAGGGTGCCGAGCATGAGGGCACCGCTGTCGCCCATGAACACCCGGGCCGGATGGACGTTGTGGGGCAGGAAGCCGACGCAGACGGCGAAGGCGATCACCGCCCACAGACCGGCGGGATTGGCGGGGTCGACGATGCCCTCGTCGGCGAGGCGCAGGGCGTACAGGAAGAAGGTGGCCGAGGCGATGGCGACGATCCCCGCCGCCAGCCCGTCGAGCCCGTCGATGAGGTTCACGGCGTTGGCGATGACCACCACCCACACGACGGTGAGCAGGTAGGACCAGTCCGCCGACAAGAAGAGCAGGTCGAAGAAGGGGACCCGGAACACCAGGATCGACACCCCGCTGAAGACGAGGACGCTCCCGGCGAGGACGAGACCGGCCAGCTTGGCGGGTGGTGAGATCTCACGCAGGTCGTCGACCAGACCGACGGCGTGGACCAGGGTCACGGCGACCACGACGCCGACCAGCTCGGTGCGGGCCGCCACCACCTCGTGGAGACCGCCGACCGCCAGGGCGGTGGCGACCCCGACCAGAACGCCGGCGAACATCGCCATCCCCCCGGCGGTGGGGGTCGGTGTGGTGTGGACGTGACGCTCGTCGGGGGCCACGACGGCCCCGACCCGGACAGCGATCCGCCGGGCGACCGGGACGAGGACGAAGGTCGTGAGGGCCGCCGCCACCGCGACCGCCGCGTAGGCCCTCAGCGACGCCACGGTCTCAGTGGGCGAGGTCGGGGTAGGGGGCGTGGCGTCTCGACAGGGCCGCCGCCTCCTCACGGACGGCCGCCACGACACCCTCGTCCGCCCGTCCCCGCAGGGCGCGGGCGATCAGGGCCGCGATCTCGGCCATCTCGGCCGTCCCCATGCCCTGGGTGGTGACCGCCGGGGTACCGATCCGCACCCCCGAGGTGACGAAGGGGGAGCGTGGATCGTCGGGGATGGTGTTCTTGTTCAGGCTGATGCCCGCCTCGTCGAGCACGGCCTGGGCCTCCTTGCCGGTGAGCTCGGCGTCGAAGCCCCGCAGGTCGACGAGCAGGAGGTGGTTGTCGGTGCCGCCCGACACGAGGCGGAAACCCTGGGCGGCCAGGGCCTCGGCCAGGGCCCG